>NZ_JBHWIO010000092.1:0-16481 GCF_042732075.1 Kitasatospora sp. NPDC059812 | reverse complement strand
GGGGGCGGGGCCCCCGGGGGGGGGGGCGGGGGGGGGGGGCCGGGGGGGCGGGGGGCGGCGGGGGGGGGCGCCCCCCCCCGGGGGGGGCCGCGCACCCCCCGGGCCCCCGGGCGCCGCCTCCCCGCCCGGTCAAGGGCGGGGGAACGGCGCCGGGGTGCCCGGCGGACTCGGGGCCGGTGTCAGCCGCGCGCACCGGAGCGGCGGCGCAGCATCGCGAAGCCCAGCGCACCGGCGCCGACGGCCGCGACGGCCCCGCCACCGGCCAGCATCAGGCCGTTGCTGTCGGTCTCGCCGGATCCGTCGCCGGCCTGGGCCGCGCCCTTGGGCACCTCGCGGACCTGGGCCTTGCCGTCACTGGAGACCCCGGCGCCACCGGCGGCCGGCTGCACGGCGGGCCCGGTACCGGCGGAGGGCGTCGCCGTGGGGGTGGCACCCGCGACCGAGGGGGCGCCCGGGGCGGCCGGGGCGGGCTTGGCCGGGCTGGGCGTCGAGGTGGGGGTGGCCGACACGCCGGCACCCGCAGCAGGCGCGGCGGACGGGGTCCCGTCGGCGAAGGCCTGTCCGCCGGTGACGACGGTCAGCAGCGCGCCCCCGGTCAGGGCGCAGACGGCCAGCACGCGGCGGGCGGGGGAGCGGTGGGTACGGCTCCTGCTCATACGGTGTTCTCCTTCGTCATGGACGCCTCCCGGCCGGGGCGGCCGGTGCGTCGTCCATGACGGTAGGAGGCCCGTGTCGCGGTCCCCGGCCGGTCGTGTCACGGCCGCCCATCGGCTGCGTAACGAACCCCGGGGGCCCGTTGCGGCCGGGGTGGCGGCGGCGGTGCCCGTGCGGTGGGAGGCCGTCCGGTTGACGCCCCGTCGGGTCGTGGGGGTAACCCCCCTCCCGGTCCGGGGGGCCGCTCCATGGCCCGGGGTCGCGGGCCCGGACACACTGGCAGCGGTTCGAACAGCGTGGTGGTAGGCCCCCGTTCCGGGGTGATGGGCGCCGTGAGCAGAGCGCCGGCCGACCGCGCGACGCCGCACCGCGCACGTGATGCCGTCCCACCTCCAGCCGATCGGGGTCCACCGATGACCAGTACCGCCGCCCACGCCGCGACCGCCCCCGCCCCCGACCCGACGAGCAGGAGGGGAGGGCGCTTCCGCTGGACCGTCGTCCTGCTGACCTCGCTCGCGATCGTCGGGTACGCCGTGGGGACGTACGCCCAGGCCGACCTGCCCATCGCCGCGTCGAAGGGCGGCCTGCCCGCCACCTACGCCGAGCGCCCGATGGCCGTCCAAGTCACCTTCTACGTCCACATCGTGACGGCCGCGCTCGCGCTGTTGGTCGGCCCGTTCCAGTTCTCCACCGCGCTGCGCCGGCGGTCCCCCGCCGTCCACCGCTGGACGGGCCGCGTCTACGTCTTCGGGGTCGCGGTGGGATCCCTGGCCGCGTTCGTCATGGCGTTCTTCAACTCGGTGGCCTTCAACGGCTTCTTCGGCTTCGGCGGCCTCGCCCTGCTCTGGGCCTGGACCACCTGGCGCGGCTACCGCGCCGTCCGTGACCGCGACCTGCCGAGCCACCGCGCCTGGATGATCCGCAGCTTCGCCCTCACCTACGCCGCCGTCACCCTCCGGTCCTGGCTCGGCGTCCTCATCCTCCTCCAGACGCTCACCGCCCAGGGGCACGTCGACGGCCAGCGCTTCTTCGACAACGCCTACGCCGCCGTCCCGTTCCTCTGCTGGCTGCCCAACCTGATAGTCGCCGAATTCCTCATCCGCCGCCGGGGCCTGCCCGCCTACCGTGTCACTCCGGCCGGCCCGCAGTCCTGAGCCGGAGGCGGCGGGAAGGCTCGCGGGAGGGTCGTCAAACCCCCTCCTGCGTGGCGGAGTTGCGGAACCCGCAGCGTCGCCGCGTCGCCGTCGCAGTCAGCCGATGCGGGTGGGGGTGTCGAGGAGGGGGTGGCCGGTGGTGGTGAGGAGGGTGGTGAGGTCGGTGGGGGTGAGGGCGTGGGGGGCGCGGAGGTAGAGCTCGTCGACGGTGGTGCCGGGGAGGGGGTGGGGCTGGCGGGAGAGGATGGCGACGTGCTGGTCGGCCAGGGCGGTGTGGACGCGGGCCAGGCCGTCGGGGGTGCTGCGGGCGGCGGTGCGGACGCGCCACAGGGTGGTCGGGGGCGCGGGGGAGTGGGGGTGGTGGCGCTGGGACCACCAGGTGTGGAAGAGGGCGGTGGCGAGGAGGGCGAGGGCGGCGGCGGCGAGGACCACCGGGCCGTCGGGGCCGCGGACGACGATCTTGGCGACCAGGTCGGCCGCGGTGACCGAGACGAAGACGGCGGCGAGTTCGACGCTGTCGCGGCGCCAGTGGTGGGTGCCGGCGCCGCGTCGTCGGGCCCGGGGGAGGGTGGGCGTCGGCTGCATGGCCGGGTGCTCCGTGTGCTCCGTCTGCTCCATGACAGCACCCTGCCCGACGGGTGTTTCCTGTCCACGAACCCGCCGTGACCTGGTGGTTAAGGTCGCCGGGCCCGCGTTACGGTTGCAGGTCCGCGGCCGCCGCCTTGACCTCGGCGAGTAGGAGCTCCAGGTCGGCCTCGGTGGTGGCGGCGTTGAGCAGGCAGGCCCGGAGCATCTCGCGGTCGCCGAGACGGGCTCCGGTGACGAAGACCCGGCCGCGCCGCTGGACGGCGGAGGGGAGTTCGCGGTTGAGGGCGTCGACGGCGGCCTCGTCGTGCCCGGGGGTGCGGTGGCGGAAGGCGACGATGGAGGTCTGTACCTCGGCCAGCAGCTCCAACTCCCTGTCGGCATCGATCAGTTCGCCGAGTCGGCGGGCGAGGGCGGTGCAGCGGGCGATGTCCCGGGCGATGCCGTCGCGGCCCTTGTGGGCGATGGTGGCCCAGACCTTGAGCGCGCGGAACGGGCGGGTCTGCTCGGTGCCGTACTCGGAGAACCAGCCGAGCGCGCCGGCCGCCTCGTCGCGCAGGTAGGAGGGGACGAGGCTGAAGGTGGCGCGCAGTTCCTCGGTGTCGCGCACCAGCGCGCAGCCGCAGTCGACGGGCACGCCCAGCCACTTGTGCGGGTCGAGGGCGAGGGAGTCGGCGCGCTCCAGGCCGGCGTAGCGGTGGGCGATGGCCGGGTCGAGCCTGCCGAAGGCCCCGTACGCGCCGTCGACGTGCAGCCACAGGCGCTGTTCGGCGCAGAGGTCGGCGATCGGGCCGAAGTCGTCGACGGCGCCGGTGCCGACGGTGCCGGCCGAGGCGACGACCAGGAAGGGCAGCAGTCCGGAGGCCCGGTCGCGTTCGACGGCGGCCCGCAGTTCGGCGGGGTCGAGGCGGCCGTCCGGCCCGGTGGCGACGGTGCGCAGGTGCCGGCTGCCGAGGCCGAGGAGTTCGGCGGCCTTGCGGACGCAGGAGTGGGTCTCGCCGGTGACGTAGCCGACCAGTGGCGGCAGGCCGGCCAGGCCGTCCTCGCGGATGTCCCAGCCGGCCCGGCGGGCGGCGCGGTTGCGGGCGGCGGCCAGGCACACGATGGTCGCCATCGAGGTGCCGGAGGTGAGCAGGCCGCCGCCGGCCGGGTGCGGGAAGCCGACGAGTTCGGCGATCCAGCGGACCACGGCGCGTTCCAGGTGGACGTCGGCGTGGTCGCCGCCGGCCGAGCTGGGGTTCATGGCGGAGGCGGCGAGGGTGGCGAGGACTCCGGCGGGGGCGGGGGCGGAGTTGACCCAGCCGAAGAAGCGGGGGTGGCCGTTGCCCATCGGGTGGGGGAGGACGGCCTGCCCGATGGCGGTGAGGAGGTCGGCGAGCGGGCGGCCGTCGGCGGGCAGCGGGGCGTCGAGCAGGGCCCGGCGGGCGGTGTCGTCCATCGGCTGCCAGACCGGGCGCCCGGGCAGTTCGGCGAGGTAGTCGGAGACGAGGTCGGCGGCGGTGTGCGCGGCGGCGCGGAAGTCCTCGGTGGTCATGATGGCGGCTCTCCAGGGGCGGGGGAGGCGCGGCGTCCTCGGCGCACCCTGATCGTTCGGTCCGGTGGACCGGTCGGCCGATCCTACGAAAGGGGCCCGCGCCGTGCGGCGCGGGCCCTCCAGGTGAGACGGGGTGGTCGGTCCCGGTGGGACGGCGGGGTCAGTCGAGCGAGCCGGACAGGCCGCTGGCGGAGCGGCAGTAGCCCTGCATCTCCTTGTTGGTGATCTTGGCGCAGAGCCGGCCGGCCGCGCCGTCGTCGGTGTAGTTCACCGTGTAGTAGCTGACCAGGCCTTCGGCGCAGGCCTTGCGCTGCCAGCCGTCGGCGGCGGTGCCGCACTGCTGGGCGGCCCAGTCCTCGCGGTCGAGGTTGTACTTCATCGTCCGCGAGCCGACGCCGCGGCTGCAGTCGGTCGCCCCGCCGCCGGCCTTGCCGCTGAGGCACCACTTGAGGGCGTCGGCGTAGACCTCGGGGTGGTTCGGGTAGTCGTGCGAGGAGAGGTAGAAGGTCGGGGCGTAGAAGAAGCACGCGGACTGGAACAGGGCCGGCTGGTCCTTGCACGGGTACAGCGGGTCCTGGGCGAGCTTGTCGGCGGGCAGGTTCGCCTTGGCCTTCTCGTCCTCCTCGTCCGGGCCGAAGAGCTGCATGAACAGCCCTTCGGAACAGCGGATCTTGTTCTGGTCGGTGGGGAACTTGTTGCACAGCTCGCGCGCCTTGGGGACGTCCTGCTTGGCGACGAACATGGTGCCGTGGCCGACGCCGTGGATGCACGGGCCGGTGTTCTTGGGCGCGCAGAGCTTGAGCAGGTCCACCTCGGGCTGGGCGGAGGCGTTGAGCATCTCCTCGACCGCGCCGTGCAGGTAGCCGGCCGCGCAGGTCTCGTGCGGGAAGGAGATGACCTTCTGGAAGTCGGCGTTGAAGCGCTTGACCGCCGAGTGGCCGAGCTCGTGCGCGATCGGGTGGCAGAAGCGCACGGTGTACGGCTTCTCCTTGGTGATCTTGTCGAGGTCGGCGAGCGCGACGCCGGGGTCGGTGGCGTCCATCTCGGCCATCAGCTTGTTGCGCAGCGTCGAGCGGGTCCACACCGCCGGGTCGCCGGTCGGGGTGGCGCTCGCGGCCGCCGGCGCGACACCGGGTGCGGCGGCGCCGGTGCCCGCGGTGGCGGCCGGGGCCGTCGCCGCGACGCCGGGCGCGGGCGACCAGTCGGTGACGGCCACCGACCCGAGGCCCAGGACGCCCAGGAGCAGGGCGGTGAGAATCGCGAATACCCGCGGTTGCATGAGGTGATCCCCCGGCGGATCGAGGTGGACGGTTCGCTCCCATCCTGACGGCACGCCGGCAGGAGTCCGCGTTTTCGCCCGCCATTCGGGAGGTGTCGGCGACGCTACCGCACCGTCCGACGCCTGGGCGCGGCGGGTTGGTTCCGGATGATCACCCGGGATCCGTCACCCGGATCAATCACCCGAACGGCGCAGCGGCCCGCCGTCGCAGCCGCCGCGCCGACCGGGGTGGCGGCCGTCAGATGTCCAGCGTCACCTGGTAGTCCGTCAGCCAGGTGTGCAGTTCGAGCGCGAGGTCGACGGCCAGCCGGACGGACTGCGGGTCGGTGTCCGGGTCGAGCGCGTCGGCGAGGCGCCGCCGGTCGAGCAGGGCGAGCGCCGGGGACTTCTGCTCGGCGGCGAGCCGGGCGAGCTCGGCCCGCAGCAGCGCCGGGTAGTGCGGGTCCTCGGTGACCGGGTACGGGCTCTTCACCCGGTCGGCGACGGCGTCCGGCAGCACGTCCCGGACGGCGGCGCGCAGCAGGCTCTTCTCCCGGCCGTCGAAGTGCTTCATCGCCCACGGCGTGTTGAAGACGTACTGGACCAGCCGGTGGTCGCAGAACGGCACCCGCACCTCCAGGCCGTTGGCCATGCTCATCCGGTCCTTGCGGTCGAGCAGGATGCAGACGAAGCGGGTCAGGTGGAGGTACGAGATCTCGCGCATCCGCCGTTCCAGCGGATCGGCATCCGGCAGGTGCGGGACTTCGGCGAGTGCCTCGCGGTAGCGGGCCTTCCGGTAGCCCGCCAGGTCGAGTTCGGCGAGCAGGCCGGCGTCGAGCAGGTGTTCGCGCGGGCCGGCGCCCTGGCCGCCGAGGCCGGCCAGCGAGACCGCCCAGGGGAAGTCGTCGGCGGCGACGGCCTTCGGGTCGTGGAACCAGCGGTAGCCGCCGAACAACTCGTCCGCGGACTCGCCCGACAGGGCGACGGTGGACTGGCGGCGCACGCCCTGGAAGAGCAGCAGCAGCGAGATGTCCATGTCGCCGAAGCCGCCGGGCAGGTCGCGGGCGCGCAGGACGGCGTCCCGCTGGGCGAGGTCGGTGAGCGCGGCGGCGTCCAGCTCGATCACGTTGTGGTCGGCGCCGACGTGCTCGGCCAGCATCCGGGCGTACGGGCCGTCCAGGGTCGGCCGGACCTCGCTGGCGTGGAAGTTCTCGCTCTGGCCGGCGAAGTCGACGGCGAAGGAGCGCACCGGGCCGGCGCCCTCGGCCCGCAGGACCCGGGCGGCAAGGGCGGTGACGGCGCTGGAGTCCAGGCCGCCGGAGAGCAGCGAGCAGAGCGGGACGTCCGAATCGAGCTGGCGGTGGACGATGTCGTCCAGCAGGGCCCGGACGGTGGCGACGGTGGCCTCCAGGGTGTCGGTGTGCTCGCGCGCCTCCAGCGCCCAGTAGCGGCGCACCGACACGCCCTCGCGGCGGACCCGGACGACGTGCCCGGGCCGGACCTCGACGATGCCCCGGTAGGGGGTGATGCCCGGGGTGCGGGTGAAGGCGAGCAGTTCGCGCAGCCCGTCCAGGTCGACCACCGGGTGGACCGAGGGGTGGGCCAGGATGGCCTTCACCTCGGAGCCGAAGACCACGCCGTCGGGGGTCGGGTGGTAGTGCAGCGGCTTGACGCCCATCCGGTCGCGGACCAGCAGCAGTTCCTCGCTGCGGGCGTCCCAGATCGCGAAGGCGAACATCCCGTTGAGGCGTTCGGCCAGGCCCTCGCCCCACTCCAGGTAGGCGTGCAGCACGACCTCGGTGTCGCTGCGGGTGCGGAAGCGGTGTCCGGCCGCCTTCAGTTCGGCGCGCAGCTCGCGGTGGTTGTAGACCTCGCCGCTGTAGGTGAGCGCGGCCAGCAGCCGGCCGTCGTGCTCGACGGTCATCGGCTGGACGCCGCCCTCCAGGTCGATCACCGCGAGGCGGCGGTGGCCGAGGCCGGCGTGTCGCTCCAGGTGGACGCCGCCGGCGTCCGGGCCGCGGCAGATCTGGGTGGCCGTCATGGCGTCGAGGACGGCCCGTTCGGCGGTGAGGTCACGGTTGAAGGCGACCCATCCGGTGATCCCGCACATCAGCAAGCCTCCGGTTCTTCCGCTACGTATGCGGAAAATGACGCTACGTGTCGGAGGGGTGTGGCTACAAGGGCGCGTCGGGAAGGGGTCGGGAGGGGCTTGGGATGACCATGTGACTGGTTGTTTGAGCTGAAAGTCGTAAAGTCTGCCCGAATTCGGGCAAGATTCTTGGCCCCGGCGGGCGGCGCGGCCTAGGCTCCTCACTCGTGCCGAGCTCACCCCACCCTCACGACGACCTCCTCGCCCACCTCACCCGGACCAGCCCGCTCGGGCCCCGGGAGGCGGCGCGGGTCGTGGCGGAGGTGCTGGCGTACTTCTCCGAGAGCACCGAGGAGTACGTCCGCCGCCGCCACGGCGAGCTCCAGGCACGCGGACTGACCAACGAACGGATCTTCACCCGGCTCGCCGAGGAACTCCCCGCCCGCCGGGTCGCGGCACCCGAACTCTCGGCCCGCCAGCTGCGCCGGATCGTCTACGGCTGAGCGCTGCCGGGGCGGGGGCGGGGCGCTGGCGGCTCCACGGCGCTGGCGCATTCACGGCACTTGCAGCACTTACGGCATTCACGGCATTCACGAAGAGGAGACCACGCATGTGCGGAATCGTGGCCTACATCGGCCCCAAGGACGCGACCCCCTTCCTGCTGGAGGGCCTGGCCCGGCTGGAGTACCGCGGCTACGACTCGGCCGGCGTGGCCGTCACCGGGCGCACCGGCGGGCTCAAGGTCCGCAAGGTCAAGGGCCGGGTCGCCGACCTGGCCGCCGCCGTCCCGGCCCGGTTCAAGGGCGGCACCGGCATCGGCCACACCCGCTGGGCGACCCACGGCGTGCCCAGTGACGCCAACGCCCACCCGCACCTGGACGGCGCCGAGCGGATCGCCGTCGTCCACAACGGCATCATCGAGAACGCCGACGAACTGCGCGCCAAGCTCACCGCCGACGGCGTCGTGTTCCGCTCCGAGACCGACAGCGAGGTGCTCTCCCACCTGATCGCCGCGCACGTCGGCGAGGGCGTCGAGCTGGAGGACGCGGTGCGCGCCGCCCTCGGCCGGGTGGTCGGCACCTACGGCATCGCGGTGCTCGACGCCGAGCAGCCGGACCGGATCGTGGCCGCCCGCAACGGCAGCCCGATAGTGCTCGGCCTCGGCGAGAAGGAGATGTTCGTCGCCTCCGACGTGTCCGCCCTCGTCCGCTACACCCGCCAGGTCGTCCACCTGGAGGACGGCGAGCTGGCCACCGTCCGCGCCGACGGCTTCCGCACCTTCACCACCGACGCCCGCACCACCCACCACCAGCCGTCCACCGTGGACTGGGAGATCGACTCCTACGACACCGGCGGCTACGAGCACTTCCTGCTCAAGGAGATCCACGAGCAGCCCGGCTCGGTCGAGCGCACGCTCAGCGGCCGGCTCGACGAGCGCTTCTCCACCGCGCACCTCGGCGGCCTCAACCTGGACGCCCGGGAGCTGCGCGAGATCCGCCGGGTGAAGATCCTCGGCTGCGGATCCGCCTACTACGCCGGCGAGATGGGCGCCCAGCTGATCGAGGAGCTCTCCCGCATCCCCGCGCACAGCGAACCCGCCTCCGAGTTCCGCTACCGCAACCCGGTGATCGAGGCGGACACGCTCTACATCGCGGTCAGCCAGTCCGGCGAGACCTACGACACGCTGGCCGCCGTCCAGGAGATCAAGCGCAAGGGCGGCCGGGTGCTCGGCGTCGTCAACACCGTGGGCAGCGCCATCGCCCGCGAGTGCGACGGCGGCATCTACCTGCACGCCGGTCCGGAGATCTCGGTCGCCTCCACCAAGGCCTTCACCTCCACCGTGGTCGCCTTCGCGCTGCTCGCCCTGCACTTCGGCCGCATCCACGACCTCTCGCCCGCCGACGGCCGCCGGATCGTCGCGGCCCTGAAGGCGCTGCCGGACCAGATCCGCGAGGTGCTCGCGCAGACCGAGGCCATCGCCGAACTCGCCGCCGAGTACGCCGGATCGGCGGGCATGATGTTCATCGGCCGGGTCCGCGGCTACCCGGTCGCCCGGGAGGGCGCGCAGAAGCTCAAGGAGATCTCCTACGTGCACGCCGAGGCCTACCCGGCGAGCGAGCTCAAGCACGGCCCGCTGGCGCTGATCAGCCCCGAACTGCCCACCGTCGCACTCGTCCCGGACGACGAACTGCTCGACAAGAACCTCACCACCCTCGGTGAGATCAAGGCCCGCTCCGGCCGCGTCATCGCCATCGCGCACCGCCGCCCCGAGGACAAGCTCGCCGACCACTGCGTCCTCGTCCCCAAGAGCGAGCCCGAGCTCGACCCGCTGCTGCTCAACATTCCGCTCCAACTCCTCGCCTACCACGCCTCCGTGGCCCTCGGTCGCGACGTCGACAAGCCGCGCAACCTGGCGAAGAGCGTGACGGTGGAGTAGGGCGCTCCCGAAGAAGTGACGGCCTGGCGGGTGGGACGGCCTTCCTACTGATCAACAGCTGAGCAGCTCAACAGCTCGGCAGATCAGCAGATCAGCAGATCAGAAGGAAGGCGTCCCACTCCTCGGCGGCGTCGCCGGTGCCCGCCGGGGATGCCTGCGCGGCGGCTCGGGCATGGGTACGGGCATGGGCGTGCAGGGCGAGGGCCGCGCCTGCCGTCCCCTCCAGGAGGCCGGGCGGGTCGCCGGCGCCGAGTGCCGTGTCGAGCCGGCTCGCGACGGTGGCGGCGAGTGCGGGCAGGAGGGCGGTCAGTTCGGCGGAGCCGGAGTCCTCGGCCATCCGCTGGGCGATCCGCAGCAGGCCGCCGGTGCCGTGGCAGAGCCCGGGGCCCTGGAGGTTCCAGCCGGCGGGGTCGCGCAGCGTGTCGGTCAGTGCCGCGACGGCGGTGGTCCGCCAGTCGGAGCGGCCGCGGGCCGCGCCCGCCAGGAAGAGTGCGCGGGCCGCACCGGGGGTTCCGTAGCACCAGGCCGCCCGCGTCGGCTGGTCGGCCGGCAGCCGGCCGGCCTCCTCGTCCTCGACGCGCACGGTCATCGGCCAGGAACCGCCCGCACCGGGCCGACCCCCAGCGGCGTCGGGGCCCGTGGGCGCCGGCTCGGTCGGGGCGGGCCCGGCCGGGTCGACCGGATCGACCGGGGCGCCCTGATCGACCGGGTCGAGCGGGCCGGGGATCCGCCGGGCGGCGAGCCAGCTCGCCAGCGCCTCGATCGCCTCGTCCTGTCCGGGCACCTGCACACCGCGCAGCCGGGCCAGTGCCAGGAGGGCGAGCGGGCCCGGGACTCCGTGTGCCAGGCCCAGGTTGAGGTGCCCCCGGGGGAACCCGGGATCCGCGCCGGGCAGTCCCGGTCCACCGGCGGTCCACCAGCGCGGCAGCACGCCGCCGGTGGGCTCGGCCAGCGCGACCAGCGCGGTGAGCAGGTCGGCCAGCGCCGGGCCGGCCGGCTCCAGCGCGAGCAGCAGCCGGCCCAGGCCCGCCGCGCCCGAGACGGTGTCGAAGGTGTGGGCGCGCAGGCCCGTGCCGGCGGCCAGATCGGCGCGCAGGTCGGCGACGCGCCCGGCCGCGGCCTGCCGGACCCGGGGCGTCAGCCCGTCGAGCAGCGTGCGGTACTCGCCGGGGCGCCGCGCCATGGTGCGGGCGGCGAAGGCGATCGCGGCGGCGCCGGAGAAGAGTCCGCCGCCCCGCATCGCCCCGGGGGCTTTCGCGGCGGCCGCGAGGTGCCCGTGGGCGGCGCGGCGCAGCGCGGCGTCGTCCTCGCGGTCGGCCAGTACGGCGAGCGTGAGCGCGGCGCCGCTGCGGCCGGCCCCGAGCGCGTGCGCCGCTGCGGGCGGCGCGGACGCCGAGGGCGTTGTGGCGTCGGCGGCCGGCTCGTCGAGCGCACCGGGCCTGCTGAGCAACTCGGCCACCGCGCGGATCGGATCCGTCGTGTTCATCGCGCCTCCCGCGGGCTGGAGCGGCGGGCCCGGTGGGCCTCGACGGCGCCTCTGGCCAGTGCGTAGGCGCGGCGTTCTGCCTCGCGGTCGATCCCGATCAGCCGGTTGTGGCCCATGTGCAGCAGCGAGGCCAGCACCGGGTCGGCCGACGACGGCTCCACCCGGCTCGCGTACCGCGCGAGTGCGACGGCCCGCTGCCGCCAGGCGTCGGCCAGCGCGGGGTCGGCGGGCAGCAGGCCGCCCGCCGGGACGGTCGGCCCGTCGGGGCCGATCGCCCGCAACGCGGCGGCACGCTGGGCCCGGAACGCCTGGTGGTGGCGCTCCGACTTCGGATACACCCCCGCCAGCCAGGCCCCGACCGAGGGCACGCCGGGGACGGTCGGTGGTACGGCCTGCCGGCCGGCGGAGAGGCTGGTGGGCAGGTCGGCGGGCAGGTCGGTGCGGCCCTCGGGCCCGCCGTCAGGAACGCGGTCTTCCGCCGACTGCCCCGCCGACTGCCCCGCGCGGCCGGCCAGGAAGGCCTGCGCGGTGTCGGCGAGGTTCACGGCGGCGAGCAGGTCCCGGGGGAGCGAGCGCTCCGCCCGGGCCAGTCGCAGTGCCGCCAGCGCGACCAGGCTGTCGGCCTGGAAGACCCGCTCGGCGTCGGCGAGCACCTCGGCGCCGCCGTAGCGGTCGGTCTCCGGCGCGTAGCCCTCCAGGCGCAGGTCGGCGGCGAGCCCGGCCCGGTGCAGCTCCCGTACCCAGTCGTGCACGGTGGGCAGCAGTTGGGCGGCGAGGACCGGCGGCGCACCGTGGAAACGCAGCCGCAGGTTTGGCGCCGAGTCCTGGTAGCGGACGAAGAACCAGCGGTCCACGTCGGCGGGCAGGGCGTCGAGCAGCCGGGGCAGGTGTTCGACCAGGATCTCCTCCTGGCGTGCCTCGGTGGCCGCCAGTCGGGCGAACAGCCAGGATCCGCCGGGGAGTTCGACGGTCCGGTCGCGTCGGGCGGGCAGCGGGCGGCGCGGTCCGGCCGTCGCCGGCCCGGTCGTGCTGCGGCGCAGCGGGACCACCAGTTCGGCGGTCCGCGTACCATCCGGTCCGCACAGCCAGCCGCCGTCGCCGGCCGGGTTGGGCTCCTCCTGGAGCACGGTGGGCTCGGCGGACCGCGCCTGGCTGTGCAACAGCCGCCGGTGCCACGGGAGGTCGAGGTCCAGGCTGATCCGCTGGTCGCCGCTGATCAGGCGGACGGCGGCCGGCACTCCCCACCGTCGGCGCCAGCGGGCCAGGCCCTCGTCCCACTGCTCGAACGGGGCGGAGGCCGCCGGGACGGGCGAGGTCAGCCGCCAGGTGGCCGGGGCCAGTACCACCCGGCCCCGGCGGACCCGCGGCAGCACGGGCGCGCTGCTCGCCGCCCCCCAGTCCCAGGGCTGCCAGGGCCGTTGCCCGGTCAGTGTCACCTCCTGGAGGAAACGGGCCGCGTTGGGCGCACCGCTGCGCAGGTTGAGCACGTGATGGGTGGCGACGCGGACCTCCCGGCCTAGACGGCGGGAGTACACCGCGAGCCGGTCGGGGTCGGCCAGCACGACCAGGTCGTCCAGCGGCAGTACGGAGGGGCCGCCCGGGTCGGCGAAGGCGCTGACCACCACCCGGTGGTCGAGCCAGCGCGGGGTCAGGGCGATGTTGGCATGGCGTGCGCGGTACGGGGTGAACTCCAGGTGCGCTTCGAGTGCGCCGTCGTCGCCGGATCCGGTGGGCCCGGCGGGCCCGGCGGACCGCACGGACCCGGCGGCCTCGGCCAGCAGCGCCCCGCCGGCCGCGGCGGGGTCACCCGCCGACCGGCCCGGGTCGGTCCCGGTGTCGGCAGCCGGGTCGGGGTCGCTGCCCGCGCCCGCGAGCAGGGTGGCGAAGCGGCCGAAGCTGGCTCCGGCGCGGTCGCTGCCGGCGACGGGGGAGAGCACGAGCCGGAAGTCCCCGGCGTCCAGCGCCTCCAGGGAGTCCGCCGCGAGTTCGGCGTACAGCTCCAGGGAGGCGGGCGGGGTGTCGGCGGCGCCGCCCGCCTCGTCGCGCGGCGGGGTCAGCCGGGCCAGCAGGTCGTCGTCCAGGAGCACTTCGGGCAGTGTGCCGTCCGGCGCCCGGTCGGCGAGGGCGCCCGCCGCCAGTTCGGCCAGCAACCGGTCGCGGGCCGCGTCGGTGTCGGTGCGGGCCCGGGCGGGCTGGGGGTTGGCCGTGCCGCGGGGGCCGGCCGGGCGCCGGTAGCCGGCCGGCGGCCCCAGGCCGGTGTCGGGGTCGAGCAGTTCGGCCAGCGGGACGGGGCTGTCCGTGCCGTACCGCTCGACGAACTCCGCGTGGTACGAACGCAGGTGCTCGGGTGCGGGGGTCTGCGGCGACAGGCGCCAGAGGAGCGCGGCGGTCCGCTCCAGTTCGGTGCGGACCTGGTCCGGCAGGACCACCTCGGCGTCCAGGGCGAGATCCGCGTGGAGCGGGCGGTCGGCCGGGGCGAGCCGGGTCATCCGGGCCCGGAGCTCGCGCAGCAGGTCGGTGGCCTGTCCGTGGGGTAGGGCGGCCGCCTGCGTCAACGCGGTGCGGACGGCCGTCAGTTCGGGGTGCACCGGGTGGTCGGCGGGGATCCGGTCGAGCACATGGCCGAGCAGGTCGCTGCTGTCCGGCGGAGGCGTCAGGTCGGTGAGCAGGAACCCCTGGCCGACCAGCGAGCGGACCAGGGCCGCGACGGCCTCGGCCGGGGCCGTGGGGAAGTCGGCGGTCAGCGCGGCCAGCAGGTCGGCGTGCCGGACCGGCTCGGCGGCGGTCCGGATCGCGGCCCGGACGACGGCGGTGGCCCGTACGGTCCGTTCGGCGACCGGCTCCGCCTCGGTACCGGCACCGGCGCTGGCACCGGGACCGGGACCGGCGGCGGGCCGACGCTCGGGCAGGTACGGCAGCACCAGGCGGCCGCCGCGCAGCCGGGCCTGCTGGTCCACGGCCAGTCGCAGGCCGGGCAGCACCGCCGGGTCGGTCCGCAGCCGGTCGAGCAGCGGGAGCAGCCAGCCCAGGTCGGGCCGCAGGGCGCGGCGGTCGGCCCCGCCCCAGCGGACCTTGGCCGCCGCGCCGAAGCGCGCCGGCACCACCGCGGCCATCAGCCCGAACGGCGTCGGCCGGGTGGCCATCCGCAGCCGGTAGCGGCTGACCGCCTCGGCCGCCCGGCGCAGCGCGGCCGGGCGGGGCACGGCGCCTGCGGCGACCTGGTCGAGCAGGTCGGCCAGGGAGGGGCTGGAGAGCTCGATCGCCTCGCGCAGGGCCGGGTCGGCGGCGGCTTCGGCGAGGTGTGCCAGGAGCGCGGTGTCGGCGGACCCCGACGCGGGGTGCGCGGGGTCGGCCGGGACGGCGTGACGGTGCGAGCGCGGCAGCGCGGGTGTCCGCAGCAGGACCGGGCCGGTCGCGGTGAAGAGTCCGTCCTGGGGCGCTCCGTGCGTCTCGACCACTGTGCTCCTCGTGCCTCGGTGCCTCGTGCCACACGCCTCGTGCCGATGCCGCCGCGCGGTTCGCACTCCTGACGGTGGGTCGGGTCGTGTCTACCCCGGCGATCGAAAACTGTCCACCATCGATCGAACTGTTTCGATTTTTGGCTGAGTTAATCCATTCATCCGTGCAGAACCATTGCTGGGTCCATGCAGGAGTGCCTAACGTCCGCTGCAGTCCGCTGCGGTCAACCGTGGCACTGACGAAGGGAGGCCCTCATGGCCGACGACATGCTGGAGCTGTTCGACCTTGACGTGCAGGACCTGGTCTCGACCGAGCTCGGCGAGCAGGAGGAGTCCGCGTTCAGCATCTCCTGTGAGGGGTCCTGCACCCGTCCGTGGTGCATCTAGTCCGGTAGCAGTACCGGCACTACGGGGCGCGGTTGCCCGGACCAGACGGTCCGGGCGACCGCGCCCTCGTGCGTCCGGGCCCCGCCCGGTCTCAGCCCGGCTCAGCCGCCGGCGGCCAGCGGTCCGTGACCCGGCACCGCCCGACCGTCGTCCGCCACCGGTGCGGGCAGCGGCCCCCGGGCCAGCCGCAGCAGCTCCTGCGGGGTCAGTTCGGCCAGCCGGGCGCGGCCCAGTCGCAGCACCTCCGTGGCCGTGTCCAGCAGTTCCGCCGGTGTCGCCGGGCGCTCCGGCAGCCCGGCCGCCCAGTCGCCGCCGGCCAGCCACTCGCCGACGGCGCCGCGCAGCTGCCCCGTGCCCGCCTCCCGGATCGTGAACGAGAGGTGCACCGACAGGCCCTGGTGGCCCGTCGCGGTGTGCGGCGCCCCGCGCGGCACGTACAGCACCTCGCCCGGCCCGAGCACCGAGTTGAGCGCCACCGCGCCGGGTTCGGGGGCCAGCCCCGGGCGCCAGCGCCCGTCGGCGGGAGCCTCGTGGACCGTCCACTCCTTCTTCCCCGCGAGCTGGACGACCAGCACGTCCGCGTCGTCCCGGTGCACGTCCAGCCCGCGCCGGCCGGCACCCGTCGCGAAGCAGAACGCCTCGGTCCGGCGGCCCAGTTCGACCGCGATGTCGGTGGCCAGCGCGCGCACCGGCGCGTGCCACTGGTCCAGCTGCGGCAGCAGCAGCGTGGCGCCCTCGGCCAGCAGGGCGGCGATCCGGTCAGGATCGGCGAAGCCCTCCTCCCGGCGCCCGGCGACCACCCGGGCCGTGCAGAACTCCGCGGGCGGGACGACCTCACCCGCCCGGACCATCTCGACGTAGGGCACCCGCAGCAGTCCGCCGCGCAGCGCCTCGTCCAACTCGCCCGGCCGGGGCAGCCCCGCCGGCCTGCCCGCGGTGCGGAACACCTGCGGCCGGCGCTCCTCCAGCGCCTTGGCGAACGTCGCCGCGTCGCCCACCAATTCGGTCAGAACTCGTCCCATCGTCCATCCCTCCGTCCAGCGGCCCACCACCGGTCGACCGTCGCATAACCTACGGATGAACATCTGAGTCCGGTTCAGCGAGAATCCGCCAACCAGCCCGGGATCGGCCAGCTTCGCGCTGCGGGGCGGCAATCGCGATGCGCCGTGGCGGCCCGCCCCGGGCGGACGGGCCGAGGGGTGAAGCGGGCGAGCGGCGCCGACACCGTCCCCCGGTCGGCGCGTCTCGACCCCCAGGTCGGGCGGTCGGCGGCGGCGGCCGGGGCTCGTTGCCGCGGCGGCCCGCCCGCCCTCCGGCGCGACAGGCGGCGGCGCTCGGCCGCCGGCCGCCCCGCACCGCCCCGAGGGCGCCGGCGAGCCGTTCCGGGAATCTGTGACGAGCGTCACACCCCGCCGCCCGGCCGGGCGGGGGGGGGGGGG
>NZ_JBHWIO010000091.1:0-35476 GCF_042732075.1 Kitasatospora sp. NPDC059812 | reverse complement strand
CGGGCCCTCCGGGCGCTTCGTTCTTTCGTGTTTCCAGCTTACCAGATGTTTTCCGCTCCGTTTCCGGCGCTTCGTTCATCCAACTCGCTGGTGTCATCTGCGGCTTTATGCCCCGTCCGACGTTTCAAACTCTAGCCGACCCCTGCTCCGAAAAGCGAATCAGCCGCAATCCAATAAAACGAGCACGCCGAATAGGAACCAAGCCGCGACAAGACGCGACCCGGCTCGAACCAGGAGGTGGTGTTTCAAGAGGATTGGCCGCCCCGGGACCGTCCGCGCCGATGCGTGTCCGGTGCTCCCTGCCGAGCGACTGGGAGACAGTACCCCCTATTCAGTGCCCGAAACAAACGCCCAGCCCGGGACCGCGCAGGTCTACCCCTGCGAGCCCCTGCCAACCGCCCCTGCCAGCCCCTCCCGACCCCTACCGACCCGCCACAACGCCCCCGGTCACGGCGTCAGGTCGCAGCACCGTTGGCAGCCGTCCGGGCGAGGCGCAGTTGTTCCTCCTCCACGATCAGCGCGGCCAGCGACTGCTCCGAGACGTCGACCGCTTCAGGAGTCGATTCGGCCACGTCACTGCGGCGCGCGTAGTCGTCGAACAACTGGCTCTTCGCGCGAAGGATCTCCACCATCCGCTGGTCGACGCTGTCCACGGCCAGCAAGCGGTGCACCTGCACACGCCGGACCTGGCCCATGCGATGGGCTCTGGCTATCGCCTGGCTCTCCACGGTGGGCTTCACCTGGGGTTCACAGAGGATGACGACCGACGCCGCCTGGATGTTCAGTCCCACACCGCCGGCCTGGATCTGGCTCAGCAGCACCGCATGGCCCTGCACGGCGGCGAACTCGTCCACCACGTCCTGCCGTCGGACAGCGTCCAGGCCTCCGTCGATCGGGCCGAAAGCACGCTGCCCCAGGGCGTCCTGGACGACCCGCAGGACATCTCGGAAGAACGAGAAGACAACGACCTTCAACCCGTTCTCCGCAGCCTCGTCGACGACCTCCATCAGCCGCAGCAGCTTTGCCGACCCTTCCGGGTCCGCGTACGCGGCACGGCGCATGGCCATGAAGTTCCCCTCGGCGACCGCCGAGCGGTAGGCGACGAGATCGGACGCCGACAGTTCCTCCCATTCGTCGACATGAACGACGTCGGGGAGCTCCGTCAGGACGTCCCGCTGGTTGCGGCGCAGGTAGGCCGGTGCCACTGCCTTGCGAAACGACGTCGGCCCCGCGGCGGCCGAACTGCTGTGGATTCCGGGCAGAAGATCAGGCTGCAGATAGCGGACCAGGTTCCGGAACTCCTCCACCCGGTTCTCCATCGGGGTGCCGGTGAGGAACAGGACGCGGTCGACGCGGTCGGTCCACTCGGCCACCGCCTGCGAGCGCTTCGTGCTGTGGTTCTTGACGTAGTGGGCCTCGTCCACCACGACCATGCCGACCGTGACGTCCTCCGGGGCCCCCAGGCGACGCAGTCCGTCGAAGGTCACGACGGCGACACCTCCGCTGCGGAGCCATTCGGTGCGCGCCGCTTCCCGCTCCTGGCCGTGGAGTCGGAACGCCCTCAACGTGCTGCGCGACTCGATCTCCCTGATCCAGTTGATGAGGACGCTCGCCGGGCAGACGACGAGGAAGTGTGCGCTCCCGTGCGCCCGCAGATGCGCGAGTGCGGCAATCGCCTGGATCGTCTTCCCGAGGCCCATCTCATCGCCGATGATCACCCGCTTCTGGGCGAGGGCGAAGCGGGCTCCGAACGCCTGGTAACCACGGAGCGGGACCGTGCACCGGGTGTCGTCCAGCGGCTCGGCCCGGACCCGGTCCGACAGGCTCTCCGGGAGGAAGCCCTCGGAGGCGGTGAGCCCGTCGGAGCCGGATCCGGCGAACTCGCCCAGGACGCCGTAGAACTCGGCCGAGCGGACTTCGAACTCCGCCCAGGCCTCGATGTCCGTGGCCGGTGGGCGGAGGAGGTCCACCGAGGCCTGGGCGAAGAGCATGGACGTTCCTCGGCCCTCCGTCTCCGCGAGCAGGGCGTCCAACCGGTCGACCGCGGCGAACGCCTCCTGTCGGCGCTGCCGCCCGGCGAACAGGCCTCTCACAACGCCCCGGGCCGGCTGGGCGGCGGCGATCAGGGCGGCGGTCTCGCCGGCGACACGCTCCGCCAGCTCCCTGGCCCGTCTCGCATCGGACCCGGCGGCGACCAGCCGTTGGAGTGCGACGACCAGCGCGGTGCCCGCCGCGTCCTGGTGGTCGACGTCCAGCCGGATCGCCACGGCCTGCTCCGCTGCCCGGGCGATCTGCCCGGCGGCGGCGATGGCCTGGAGAGCGCTCTGGGCTCCGATTCCGGGCAGCAGTTGGAGCGTGTAGGGCGTGGCGTCCACCACCTGCCGCACGGTCCTGATTCCGGCGGCCTCCAACGCGCCGACGCGCAGACGCCCCTCGGTGACGTCCTTCAGCCGGGCCACCGGAATGCCGTCCAGTTCGTCGCGGACCAGCTGGCCCCGCAGACCGGCCGCGGCCTGGCGCACGTGCTCGACAGCACCCTGGTGATCGTCGACGACCGCGCGGGCGACCGCATGGAGCCGCTCCCCGTCCGCCAGCACGACCTTGGGCTTCCGGACGGCGCGCTGCCTCTCTCCCACCTACGGCTCCTGTCCCGACTCGACCCTGCGGCACCCTCTCCGGGCGTCCACATGATTCCATCCAGGCACCGCCGACCGCCCCGGATCCCCGACCACTCCCCCGGCCGCCCGACGGCCCGGCGGAGTCTCCGGGCCGGGGGCGCCTGGGCGTCCGTCTCGATCGACGGCGGTCACCCTGCCGTCAGCCGGCGGTCACAGCGCTGCCAGGGCCGTCTCCAGGTCGTCCAGGCCCAGGGAGCCCTGCCGCAGGGCCTTCATGTGCCAGTGCTTGAGGTCGAAGTCGGCGCCCAGCCGGCGGCGGGCCGCCTCGCGGCCGGCCAGCCAGGCGCGCTCGCCGAGTTTGTAGCCGATGGCCTGGCCGGGCCAGCCGAGGTAGCGGACGATCTCACTGTGCAGGTGGGCGGGCGCCAGACCGACGTAGTCGGCCATGAAGGCGGTGGCCAGCTCCGGGGTCCAGCGCTCGCCCGGGTGGAACGGGGAGCCCGCCGGAATGGCGCTCTCCAGGTGCATGCCGAGGTCGACAATGACGCGGGCGACGCGCATCATCTGCTTGCCGAGATAGCCGAGGCGGCGTCCGGGATCGGTGAGGAAGCCGAGCTCGTCCATCAGCCGCTCCGCGTACAGGGCCCAGCCCTCCACGTTGGCGCTGATCTTGCCGAGGGTGACCTGGTAGCGGGACAGCTGCTCCGCCGCCGCGGTCCAGGAGGCGAGCTGCAGATGGTGCCCGGGGACGCCCTCGTGGTACCAGGTGCTGACCAGGCGCCAGGTGCGGAACCGCTCCTGCGCGTCGCCGTTGGCCGGCGGGAGGAAGGTCCGGCCCGGGCGGGCGAAGTCGAGGCTCGGTCCGCTGTAGTACGGCGCGGCGGCGCTGCCGGCCGGGGCGATCCTGGTCTCGACCCGGCGCAGCGGGCCGGTGATATCGAAGTGGCGCCCGTCGAGTACCTCGATCGCGTCGTCCGTGATCTGCTGCAGCCAGCCGCGCATCTGCTCGGCGCCGTGCACGGTGTGTCCGTGCTCGTCCAGGTGGGCCCGGGCTTCCCGGACGGTGGCGCCGGGCAGCACCCGTTCGGCCTCTGTGCGCAGCTCGGCCCAGACCCGGTGGAACTCCTCCCAGGCCCAGTCGTAGGTCTCGTCCAGGTCCAGGTCGGCGCCGGTGTACCGGCGGGCCCCGAGCAGGTAGCGCTCGCGGCCGACGGCGTCCGGCGTGCCTTCCGCAGCGGACCGGTAGCTGTCGCGGAGCCAGTCCCGGAACGCGGCCACAGCGGCGGTCGCCTCGTTCGCGGCGGTGTCCAGTTCGGGGCGGAGCCGCTGCGGCGCGGGGGCGACGAACTCGGCGAACCAGCCGGGGCCCCCGGCCGTCTCGCCGGTCCACGCGGTGAGCTGCGCGCACAGCACGTCGGCCTGGCGGGGCGCGGCGAGCAGTTTGCGGGCGACGCCCTCCGCCAGCGTGGCGCGGTAACCGTCCAGCGCGGCGGGCAGGTTGCGCAGTCGGCCCAGGACCGGGGCCCAGTCGTCGTCGGTGGCGGTGGGCATCATCGTGAAGATGCCCCGGAGCTGGTGCACCGGCGTGTGCAGGTTCCGCACGGCGCGGAAGTTCTCGCCGGCCTCGTGCACCCGCACCTCGGCGTCGAGCCGCTCGCGCAGCAGCCGCGCGCACACGAGCTCCGCCGGATCCCCGTCGGGCCCGGCCTCGGGGACGGCCTCGGGGACGGCGTCCAGACGCGCCAGCGCCTCCCGCGCGAGCCGGACCGTCTCCTCGACGCCGTCCGGCGACAGGTCGGGCATGCGGTCGTCGCCCGGAGCCAGGCCCAGGGACGTGGAGGTGACGGGGTCGTGTGCGGCGACCCGGGCCACGTAGTCGTCGGCGATCTGTCGTGGAGTCATCGTCAGCTCCTTCGGTCGGCGATCGGTCGCGGTACCAGGCATAGGAGGCCTTCGGGGTGCGCCGCTGCGCCGCGAAGTCGCTACGCCGCGAAGTCGCTACGCCGCGAAGTCACTGCGCCACGAAGTCACCGCGCCGCGAAGTCGCTGCGCCGCGAAGTCGACGTGGACGATTCCGGAGCGCCGGCGGAAGGCCTCAGGCCGTCGAACACGTCGTGATTGTAGCCAGGGTCCGCCCTCCCGCCCCGGACGGCCGCCAAGTCCGCACCGCAGCACACGGGTTGGGCCACGACCGGGCAGGGCGAGCCGGCCGCCCCCTCCGGTGCGCAGTGGCGCTGATCACAGCAGGTTTCGCGCAGTCGGCGAAATGCGGGGGCCACCCAGGTTGTTTGCACAGGCAACCAATTCCGCCCCGGCGCACTCCACCGGTACCCACGAGGGATCCCATGACCGTCACCGAGCCCGCAGCCTCCCGCGCGGCCGAAATCCTGTCCCGGCCCGTCACGCTCAACGGGCTGACCGTTCCCAACCGCATCGCGATGGCGCCGATGACGCGCAGGTTCTCCCCGGGCGGCGTGCCCGGCGAGGACGTGCGCTCGTACTACGCCCGCCGGGCCGCCGCGGGCGTCGGCCTGATCATCACCGAGGGGACGTACGTCGGCCACGAGTCCGCCGGCCAGAGTGACGACATCCCGCGCTTCCACGGCGAGGAGCAGCTGGCCGGGTGGGCCCGCGTCGCCGAGGACGTCCACGCGGCGGGCGGCACCATCGTGCCGCAGCTCTGGCACATCGGCATGGTGCGCCAGCAGGGCGACCCGCCGTTCGCCGACGCGCCCGCCGTCGGCCCGTCCGGGATCCGCCTGGACGGCACCGAGGGAACGGGCCGGGCGATGACCCGGACCGATCTGGACGCCGTCATCGGCGCGTTCGCCGAGGCCGCCGCGGCCGCCGAGCGGATCGGCTTCGACGGCGTCGAGCTGCACGGCGCCCACGGCTACCTGCTCGACCAGTTCCTGTGGGCGGGCACCAACCGCCGCACCGACGCCTACGGCGGCGACCCGGTGGCCCGGACGAAGTTCACGGCCGAGCTCGTCGCCGCGGTGCGAGCGGCCGTCTCCCCGGAGTTCCCGGTGATCTTCCGCTACTCGCAGTGGAAGTCCGAGAACTACGAGGCCCGTCTCGCCGAGACCCCCGAGGAGCTGGAGGCGATCCTCACCCCGCTCGCCGAGGCCGGCGTCGACGCCTTCCACGCCTCGACCCGCCGCTACTGGATCCCCGAGTTCGACGGCTCGGACCTCAACCTGGCGGGCTGGACCAAGAAGCTCACCGGCCGCCCCACCATCACCGTCGGCTCGGTCGGCCTCGACGGCGACTTCGTCGGCGCCTTCAGGGGCGAGGGCTCCCCGGTCCAGGCCATCGACAACCTGCTCGACCGGCTGGAGCGCGACGAGTTCGACCTGGTCGCCGTCGGCCGCGCCCTCCTCCAGGACCCGCAGTGGGCCGCCAAGGTCCTCTCCGGCCGCCACGCCGACCTGCGCCCCTACGACGCCGACGCGCTCCGCACCCTCAGCTGACCACCACCCCCCGAGGACCCGGCCGCGCGGCAGGTGCAGCGGCAAGTACGGCGGGGCCGGGTCCCTTCGGACTCCCGCAGGACCGCTCCGGCAGAACGATGTGTCAACAAGCTTGCGTGAGCGGTGATTCCGGACGAAGTCGACACGGACGAGGCCGTGACGCCGGTGGTGGCCCTCGGCCTGCTGCCCCCACTGCCCTGCACAGTGGCCCGTACGGCCTTATGGTGAAGAAAGGCCCCCCGGATGGACCCCTGAGCAGCCTGCCGACGTACGGCGACGACTTCCCGGAGGAGCGCCGATCATCTTCCCGGAGGAGCGCTGATCATGAGTACCTATCGAGTGGCACAGGCGACCGCCCCGGGCGGTGCGCTCCACCCGGCCGAGCGAGAGGTGCCGCAGCCGGGACCCGGCCACGTGAGGATCGCCGTGGAGGCGTGCGGCGTCTGCCACTCCGACACACTCTTCGTGAACGCGGCGCTACCGGGCGTGTCGTTCCCCGTGGTGCCCGGACACGAGATCGCCGGGCACATCGAGGAGTTCGGCGAGGGCACTCGGGACCATGGATGGCAGATCGGCGACCGGGTGGCGGTCGGCTGGTTCGGCGGCAGCTGCGGCCACTGCAAGCCGTGCCGCCAGGGCGACTTCATCGTGTGCCGGAACCTGAAGGTCCCGGGATGGGCGTATGACGGGGGCTTCGCCGAGAAGGTGATCGCGCCCGCCGACGCACTGGCCCGGATCCCCGACGAACTGGCGGCGGGCGATGCCGGGCCGATGGCCTGCGCGGGCGTGACCACGTACAACGGGCTGCGGCGCAGCGCCGCACGGCCCGGCGATCTGGTCGCGGTGCTCGGGCTCGGCGGGCTCGGGCACCTCGGGGTTCAGTACGCGGTCGCGATGGGCTTCGAGACGGTGGCGATCGCCCGGGGAGCCGAGAAGGCCGGCTTCGCCGAGCAACTGGGCGCCCACCACTACGTCGACAGCACCGCCGGCACCCCGGTCGCCGAGGCGCTGCAATCCTTCGGCGGCGCCAGGGCCGTGCTGGCCACTGCCGGGAACTCCGAGGCCATCGCATCCACCCTGGACGGGCTGGCCCCCCGCGGGGAGCTGGTGGTGATCGGGGCGGACGCCGCTCCGATGGCGATCAGTCCGGCCGGACTGCTCATGGGTGCCAACGTCGTCCGGGGCCACCCGTCCGGCACCGCGCAGGACGTGGAGGACACGATGGCGTTCAGCGCCCTGCACGGCATCCGCCCGATGACCGAGACCGTGCCGCTGGACCACGCCGAGGAGGCGTACCAGAAGATGCTCGCCGGGAAGGCCCGCTTCCGGATGGTGCTCACCACCGGCTGACCCGGATCGGCCACGCCCCCCTGGCTAGGCGGTCCCACTACGGGCCTCCCCCGGCTACTCGATCATGGGCCAGGCCATCGAGGCGCTCGGCTGCAGCGACTGCTCGGCCCAGATGATCTTGCCCCAGGGGGTGTAGCGCACGCCCCAGCGTTCGGTGAGCCGGGCGACGAGGAACAGGCCGCGGCCACCCTCGTCCTCGGCGGCCGCGTAGCGCAGGTGCGGGGCGGTGCTGCTGGTGTCGGCGACCTCGCAGATCAGCGTGCGGTCGTACAGCAGCCGCACCTTGATCGGTTCGGTCCCGTGGCGAATGGCATTGGTCACCAGCTCGCTGAGCACCAGTTCGGTGACGAATACGGCCTCCTCAAGGCCCCACTCGGTGAGCTGCCGGGTCGCCTCGGCCCGCGCCCGGCCCACGGCCTCGGGGGTCGCGGCCACTTCCCACTCGCTGGTCCGATCGGGTGCCAGCACCTGGGTGCGGGCGACGAGCAGGGCGATGTCGTCGGTCTGGCGGACGGGCAGCAGGGCGTCGAGCACGGCGTCGCAGACCTCCTGGGGCGACCGGTCGGCGCGGCCCAGGGTGGCGGTGAGGACGTCCAGGCCGACACCGATGTCGCGGGTGCGGTCCTCGATGAGGCCGTCGGTGTAGAGGACCAGGTTGCTGCCCTGGGGCACCCGTACCTCCGTGGCCTCGAAGGGCATCCCGCCCAGGCCGAGCGGCGGACCGGCGGGAAGGCTGAGGACCTCCACCGTGCCGTCCGGGTGGACGAGGGCGGGCGGCGGGTGGCCCGCCCGGGCCAGGGCGCAGGTGGCGGTGGTGGGGTCGTAGATGGCGTAGAGGCAGGTGGCGCCGGTGATCGCGAGCTCGCCCTCGGCTGCCGCCGTCTCCTGGTCGATGTGGGCGACCAGTTCGTCCAGGTGCCCGAGGAGCTCGTCCGGCGGCAGGTCGAGGGTGGAGAAGTTCTGGACCGCGGTGCGCAGGCGGCCCATGGTCGCGGCCGCGTGCAGGCCGTGGCCGACCACGTCCCCGACGACGAGCGCGACCCGGGTGCCCGACAGCGGGATGACGTCGAACCAGTCGCCGCCGACCCCCGCCTGGGCGGGGAGGTAGCGGTAGGCGATGTCGAGGGCGCTCTGCTCGGGCAGCGCGCGCGGCAACAGGCTGTGCTGAAGGGTGACGGCCATCATGTGCTCGCGCGTGTAGCGGCGGGCGTTGTCGATGGACACGGCGGCCCGGGCGGCCAGCTCCTCGGCCAGGGACAGGTCCTCCTCCTCGAAGGGACCTCTGTCACGGCTGCGCCAGAAGCAGGCGATGCCCATCAGCACACCCCGTGCCGACAACGGAACGGCGATCAGCGATGCCAGGCCGAACTCCAGCACCGCCTGCGTACGCTCGGTGTCCTGCATGCGCCAGCCGGCGTCGGTCGCCAGCTCGGTGACCAGCGTGGGACGCCCCCCGACGAAACCCGCCGCCTGCGGGGTGCCCCGGTCCCACCTGACCAGCTCCCCTCGGGGGTACAGCGGCGAATCGTCCCGGGCGCCCGCGAGCGCCACCCGCTGCAGCTCCACCGGGGCATCGACCACCAGCACCCGTGGTTCCTCGCCGTCCAGGACCGCTTCGGCGAGGTCGACAGTGGCGTAGTCGCAGAATTCGTGGGCGGCCGTCCGGACGAGCTCCTCCGCGGTGCGCCGGACGTCCAGGGTCGTGCCGATGGCCAGGCTCGCTTCGTACAGCAGCCTGAGCCGGCTGCGGGCGACCTCCGCCCTCCCCGCGAGGGCGCGCAGTTCGGTGGAGTCGCGCAGGGTGGTGACGCTGCCCGACGGGCCTCCCCCGCTGTCGGTGGGGCGGCTGTTGACGGCCAGCAGGCGGTCTCCGACGGGGAGTACCTCGTCGGTGACCGCACGGTCGGAGAGCAGCAGTTCGGCCGTGCGGGGGGCGAGGCCGAGGTCGGCGACGGTGCACCCCTCCACGTCGGGCGGCAGGTCGAGCAGGCGGCGCGCCTCGTCGTTGGCGAGCAGGACCCGGCCGTCGCCGCTGACGATGGCCACGCCCTCGCGCACCGCGTGCAGCACCGCGTCGTGGTGCTCGTACATCCGGGTCATCTCTTCCGGCCCCAGGCCGCGCGTCTGCCGCAGCAGACGCCTGCCCACCAGCGCCGTGCCGGCCGTGGCCAGGCCCAGCGCCAAGGCGCCGACGCCCAGGACGACCGGCAGCTGGCGGTTGAACGCGCTGCTCACGTTGGAGACCTTCATCCCGGACGAGACGATGCCCACGACCGCCCCGTGGGAGTCCTCCACCGGGACGACCACCTGGTACTCGGAGCCGAGTGGGCCGTTCACGTCCTCGACGGTGACCTGGCCGTGCAGCGACGGCCCGATGGTGCCGATGAACATCTTGCCGATCAGCTCCGGATCGGGGTGGGTGTAGCGGATGCCGTTGCGGTCGGTCACCACGATGAAGTCGACCCCGGCAGCCGTGCGGGCCGCTTCGGTCAGCGGCTGGAGCACCGCGCTGGGGTCGGGGCCCTGCATCGTCGCCACCAGACCGGGACCGTGGGCGAACGCCTGGGCCGCGGCGAGCGTGCGGCCGTGCGCCGCTTCGAACCGGTCGCTGCGGGACTGGACCAGCAGCACGACGACGGCCGTCACCACGAGCAACAGCACGATCAGCACCTGCAGGACGAACATCTGACCGGCGACACTCCGGATGCTCATCACCGACCACAGGCGATGCGCCGACTGCTCCCGCGGGGCTGAGCGTGGGTGTCGCCGCTCACGACGGCTACCCGATCGACGCAGGGGCAGCCAGGAGGAGCGGCCCGTGTCTCTGGCCATACACCCATGATCCACCGCACCCCGGTCACGAGCGGGCCACACTACGCTGATGGGGGCGAAGCGCAGGTGGCAGCGTGTCCCGCCGCAGCACCGAACGGCTCACCCGCCCGCGGCCGGCCGGCCGCCCCTCACCGTTCCTCTCCTCCCTCTCGTCTCCTCTCCTCTCGTCTCCTCCACGACCGAACAGTCCTCGGCGCGGATGTCAGGCGGGGGACGGGGAGGTGTGGAACTGGCGGGTGAGGTAGTTGGACCAGGTCTGGTGGAAGGTGGTGGCGAGTCGGGAGTGGGGGGCGATGAGGTCGAAGGCGTGGTAGGCGCCGGGGTAGAGGTGGAATTCGACCGGGACGCCGTGGGCCCGCAGGCGGGTGGCGTAGTCGAGGTTCTCGTCGCGGAAGCAGTCGAGGTCGCCGACGGTGATGAAGGTGGGCGGCAGGGCGCTGAGGTCGGTGGTGCGGGAGGGGGCGGAGTAGGGGCAGACGTCGTCGGTGCCGGCGCGGTCGCCCAGGATCGCCTGCCAGGCGAGGAGGTTGGTCGAGCGGTCCCAGATGCCGATGTCGGTGATCTCGTGGCTCGATGCGGTGCGGTTGCGGTCGTCGAGCATCGGATACGTGAGTGATTGGAACAGGGGTGTCACGCCGCCGCGGTCGCGGATCAGGAGGGTCGTGGCCGCCGCGACGCCTCCGCCGCCGCTCTGGCCCGCGATGCCGATGCGGGCGCCGTCCAGGCCCAGGGCGTCCGCCTCGCGGCCGAGCCACTGGTAGGCGGTGAAGCCGTCCTCGGCGGCGCCGGGAGCGGGTGTCTCGGGGGCGAGCCGGTAGTCGACCACGGCGACGGCGCAGCCGAGGCTCGCGCCCAGCCGGGTGAGCCACGGGTCGTCCTGGGCGGCGAAGCCGAGGACCTGTCCGCCGCCGTGGAACCAGAGCAGGACCGGCAGAGGACCGGGCGCTTCGGTGGGGCGCAGAAGGCGGATCGGTACGTCGGGGCCGTCCGTGCGGCGCGCGAGGTACGTCTCGATGGTGACCGACGGATCGCCGGGCTGGGCTTCGGCGGCGGCCTCGGCCTGGGCGCGGAACGCCGCGCGCGTTGCGGCGAGGTCTGTCAGGTCGAACGCGCCGTTGGGGGTCATGGGGACCGCGTCGAGGGCCAGGCTCAGTTCCTGGTCCATCAGTTGACGGGATGCGGGCATGGCCGTTCCTGCTTTCGGGGGGAGGTGTTTCGAGGGGGCCGGGGGGAGCCGCTTCAGGGGCGGAACGAGTCGATGACGACCACGCCGGTGGGTCCGTACGTCTCCAGGGACTCCAGGACCTCGCTCGCCTCGTGGAGGCCGACGGTGCGCGAGACGATGCGGCCGGGGTCGAGGCGGCCGGCGGCGATCATGTTCAGCATCGTGCCGAAGCGCTGGCCCTGCATGCCGAAGGCGCTCAGGAACTCCAGCTCCTTGACCATCATGACGTCGACCGGCAGCGCGACGTCCCCCTGTTCCGCAGCGGTGGTGTGTCCGAGCTGCAGGTGGCGGCCGCGAGTGCGCAGGGAGAGGACGGAGTTGCGGCAGGCGGCGGCGATGCCCACGGCGTCGACCGACACGTGCGCACCGCCGCCGGTGAGGGTCTTCACCGCTTCGGCGGGGTCATCGGTCGCCGCGTTGACGGTGTGGACGGCGCCGAGCGCGCGGGCGGCGCCCAGCTTGTCGTCCGTGATGTCGATCGCGATGACGTTGGCGCCCGTCGCCGCGGCGATCTCGACCGTCGACAGCCCCATGCCGCCCCCGGCGCCGTACACCGCGACCCATTCGCCGCCGCGGACCTTCGCCTGGTCGACGACGCCGTGGAAGGCGGTCATGTAGCGGCAGGCCAGCGCGGCGACGTCCACGAAGTCGACGCCCTCCGGCACTTCGACCAGGTTGACGTCGGCGAAGCGGACCATGACGTACTCGGCGAAGGCGCCCCAGTACGACACCCCGGGTACGAGCGAGTCCACGTGCTCGCAGACGTGCTGATTGCCGCTGCGGCACATCTCGCACGCGCCCTCGCCGGGGTTCATCGGGAAGATGACGCGGTCGCCCTCCTTCCACCCCCGCACCTCGCGGCCGACCTCCACGACGGTGCCGGCGAACTCGTGGCCGAGGACGAACGGGGCCTCGACACGCGGTCCGCCCGTCCAGAACTCCCCGGCCCACAGGGCCCAGTCGGTCCGGCAGATCCCGTTCGCCCCGACGCGCACGATCGCGCCGTCCGGCGGGCAGGAGGGATCGGGCACGTCGCGGATGACGAGCGGCTTGTGGAGTTCCTCGATGACTGCGGCGCGCATGGCGCGGCCTCCTCGTGCTTGGAGTCGACGGGAGCGGGGAGCAACCGCCTGAAGTCCACCGGTTCAAGTGGTGGACTTGGAAGCTAGCCGCTTGCCCGGAATCATGTCAACCGCATAAAGTGGTGGACATGGACGACAGGGACGACAGCCGCGAGGGGCGCCAGCGCGCCAAGGCCGACTTCCGCTTCGACGACGCGCGGCTGTGCTTCGCCTTCGCCGGCACCCTGGCCGACCGCGGCGCGGACACGCCCTTCGAACGGCTCGCCCGGCCCGAGGACTTGAGCCGCTGGGCCGTCGAAAGCGACTGCACGACAGCGCCGCCGCCCTGCACCGAGGCCGACCTCGGCCGCGCCAGGCAGCTGCGTGAGGCGATCCAGCGGACCGGCCGCGCCCTGGCGGACGCCACGCCGCCCTCGCCCGAGGACATCGCGCTCGTCAACCGCGCCGCCGCCGAGCCCCCCTCGACACCCGAACTCGCCCCCGACGCGACCACCGTGCGCTGGCACGGCGACGCACTCGCGGCGGTGCTCTCGATGGTCGCCCGGGATCTGATCGCCCTCTGCGCATCGGAGCACCGCACCCGCGTCCGCATCTGCGGGAACCCCGACTGCGGCGCCCCCTTCGTCGACACCTCCCGCGCGGGCGCCCGCCGCTGGTGCTCGATGAAGACCTGCGGCGCCCTCGTCAAAAAACGCGCCTACCGGGCCAGGCAACAGACACCCGCCGACGGCGCCCGGTAGCGCATCGCCGCGCGCGGCGAAATCGGCACCTACTCCTACCAGGTCCACGGAGCAGGCTGCCTCTTCATCAGCGACAACGGCACCGAGATCGACGTGGACTTCGCAGCCGACGGCAGGGAGATCTTCGATCTCTGGCGGCTGCGCCGCTATGGCCGGAGTTTGCCCGCGCCTCACGACCCCACGGAGCAGGACCTGCGGTCCGCAGTGGAGTCGCTGAAGCCACCGCTGGTCGAGGTGCAGCCAGGGTGGTTCAGCGTGGCCGAGGTCAAGACTTCAGCGTGAGACCGGCGCGGTCGACGACGAGCCCGCCATTCAGCGACTGATCACGAGGTCGTAGGTCGCGGGGCCACGAACCCCCGTGCTCGCGATTGCTTCGGATTCCTGGGGTATCGCTCTCACTACTGGCTCGTTCTGAGCAGGTGTTCGGGCCGCGGTACACGCGGACGGATCATGCGGCCGACCGCGCTGACGTCGAGAGTCAGGAGGGCCCGGCCTCTTCTGTCCCCGCCATCCCGCTCGCCTCTGCGATTCCCTCGACCGTCGCGCGGTCGCTCGCCCGCCGGCCCTCAGCGGCGTCAAGCCGGTCGCGCATTTCCCGCAGTCGGGCCGGGTCGGAGGCGACCTCCAGCGGTACGAGCGACATGACCTCCTTGGCCCACTCCCCGTCGCCGAGGTCGGCCACCACACGGTCGGCGCGGTCCTCGTGTCCGGGTGTCAGGGCGCCGATCAGGCCGAGGAGAACGAGCAGTTCGCGCTGCACCGCAGGTGTGAACAGCTCCCGCTCCTCGTCGTCCAGCTTCACCGCGATCCGCCCACCGCCGAGCTCGGCATAGCCGCGCAGGACGTCCATCAGAAGCTTGAACTGCCGCTCGGGCATCAGGACCTGGAGCGACTCGACGTAGAGCTTCAGTCGCAGCGCCGGCAGTTCCGAGGGGTTCGCATCGCCGTCCTCGTGCTCGCTGTCCGCCATCCGGGCCCTCCCTGGTGTGTCGGTCGACCGGCATCCTCACCGTTCGTAGTCACCCGATGGCACGGATGGTGAAGACAAGTGACGGCGCCCGGAGGCGGGCGGAGTTCCCATTGCCGTCAAGGATCAGACGATACTCGGAGCCGGGACGGGCGCGATCGACGGGCCGGGGGCCGCCGCGGCCCCCGGCCGAACCGCTGGCGAAGACCGTCCGACCTATCGGACACCCTGTCATCACCGCCGAGCGCGGGGTACTCGGCTACGGGTTCGCATTTCGCCAGTCGCTTCCTTCCCGGTCGCGATCCTGACTCGCACCCCTCGCGCAGCTCGCAACTAACGTCCAAATTTCACATGATGACTGGCAATCAGATCGCGGTACCAGGTGTAGGAGGCCTTCGGGGTGCGCTTCTGCGTCTCGAAGTCGACGTGGATGAGGCCGAAGCGCTGGTGGTAGCCCTCAGCCCATCGAACAGGCTGTCATTATAGGGAGACCGTAACTACCAGTCACGGCCTTTCCCAACTCGGCCATCTCGCAGGAAAGTTACCGACCCCTACCTTGCATTCTGCGCCCGGTGGGCGGCGATCAGGTTGCGGTACCAGGCAAAGGAGGCCTTCGGTGTACGCCGCTGCGTTTCGAAGTCGACGTGGACGAGTCCGAACCGCTGGCTGAACAGCCCCTCTGCCCATTCGAAGTTGTCGAGGAGGGACCAGGTGTAGTAGCCGCGGATGTCGATTCCCTCAGCGGCGGCTTGGGCGAGGGCGTCGAGGTGGGCGGCCATGAAGTCGATGCGGGGCTGGTCGGGGACGGTCTCCTCGGTGACGGAGCAGCCGTTCTCCGTGATGGTGATCGGTGGAAGGGCCTTACCGTAGGTGTCCCGCAGGCCGAGGAGGAGTTGGGTGAGGGCGTCGGGGACGACGGGCCAGCCGAAGGCGGTGCGGGGGACGTCGGGGATGTCGACGAAGTCGAAGGGGAGGCCCGGTTCGGTGGGGGCGGCGATGCGGGTGGGGTTGTAGAAGTTGAGGCCGAGGCCGTCGAGGCCGGGGGCGGCGATGAGGTCGGTGTCGCCGGGGTGGAGGGCGCCGTAGAGGTCGTCGGGGACGCCGAGGGCGGAGAGGTCGGGGTAGTGGCCGAGGAGGACGGGGTCGGTGAACAGGCGGTTGTGCAGGGCGTCGTAGGCCTCAGCGGCGGCCGTGTCGGCGGGCGAGGCGGAGGCGGGCTCGACCGGGGTGAGGTTGTTGGAGAGCATCACCTCCAGGCCGCGGTCGTGGAGCAGGGACGCGGCCAGGCCGTGGGCGAGGAGTTGGTGGTGGGCGGCCGGGAGGGCCTCCAGCATCAGGGTGCGGCCGGGGGCGTGGGTGCCGAGGGCGTAGCCGAAGACGGTGTGGACGAAGGGCTCGTTGAGGGTGATCCAGGCGGGGATGCGGTCGCCGAGGCGGTCGGCCACGACGGTGGCGTACTCGGCGAAGCGGTACGCGGTGTCGCGGTTCAGCCAGCCGCCGTTGTCTTCCAGGCCTTGCGGGAGGTCCCAGTGGAAGAGGGTGGGGAGCGGGGTGATGCCCGACTCCAACAACGCGTCCACCAGGCGGTCGTAGAAGGCGAGTCCGGCGGGGTTGACTGTGCCCGCGCCGGTGGGGAGCACGCGGGGCCAGGAGATGGAGAAGCGGTAGCCGTCCAGCCCGAGGTCCTTCATCAGCGCGATGTCCTCGGGGTACCGGTGGTAGTGGTCGCAGGCCACCGCGCCCGTGTGGCCGTCGCGGACGGCGCCGGGGCGGGCGGCGAAGGTGTCCCAGACGGAGGGCCCGCGGCCGTCTTCGGTCACCGCCCCCTCGATCTGGTAGGCGGCGGTGGCGGCGCCCCAGCGGAACCCCGTCGGCAGGTCGTAGCGGTCCGGCATGACTGCCTCCTGACATGAACGTGAGGGGAACTCATGTTACTGGCGCGACACCGAAACGCCAGGGGCAACCGGCCACCACCACAAGGGAACAGCCGCCACCCGCACGCCCCGACCGTCCGCGCGCCATCCCACCGGGCCCCGTCCGGTGGCCGACCGCCGGGGAGGGGGGTTGCATGGGGTGACCGGGCCCCAGCGATTCGGGAGGCTACCGTGTACGAGATGTGGGCCGAGCACGACCCGGCGGTGTCACCGCCGGCCGTGGTGTGGCACGTGGTGACGAAGAACGACTCGTCGACGTCCCTGTGCGGACGCTTCCTCGAACCCGCCCAGCGCGTCGCGCCGGCTGCGGGCGTCGAGGAGTCGGCGGGCCCGGACCGTTACTGCGATCCATGCCTGATCACCGTTCGCGAGGCCATGGCCGCGGCCGCCCGGTGACCGAAGCCGTCAGGTCGCCCTGGGGTCCACCTGAAGACGGACCCCAGGCCTGTCCGACCGATCTTGGTGGGACAGGACCTGGGCGTTCGAGGGCGGCGTCGACGGCAACGGCGTGAACAGGAGCGCGGGAACGGGAGGTTGGGCGGTTCCGGCCGTCCGGGCCGGTCAGTAGGGCCCGGCCAGCGCGGCCACCCCCGGGAAGCGGGCGATCGCCTGGCCGGCGGTCGGCGGGTGGGCGCGCCGGGGTCGCAGTGCGCCGAGGGCCACCGCGGGTCTGGCCAGCCGGGCGGGTCTCGCGGCGAGGGAGAACACCTCGAAGTAGGCGGCCGAGACGGCGGGGTCGGTGAGGGCTGCGCCCAGCACCCGGCGGGTGTACCAGCGGGTGAACACGGCGGCGGGCCCGGCGGCGGTGGCGGGGTGGCTCGACAGCGCGTCCGGGAAGCCCTCGTCCTGGTCCTTGGCCATGTCCCAGGGCGTGTCGACGACCCTGGCGATCCGCCGCTGGATCAGTGCGCTCACCCCCGGGTGCAGGCCTTCGCTGTCGACGGCGGCGCGGATGGCGGCGGCACACTGGGCGGCGACCGTCATGCCGTGCCCGTACACCGGGTTCAGCGCCGCCACCGCGTCGCCGGTGGCGGCGAACCCGGCCAGCTGGCCGCCCTCGTAGCACTCGTAGCGGCGCCGGCGGTTCAGCGTCCCGTGGCAGGTGCGGATCGGGCCGAGCGGGCGGGCGGCGCGGGCGAGGTCGTGGACGACCGGGTGGTCCAGCGCCTTCAGGAAGTCGTGGAACTCCCGCTCGCCCCGGGCGGGTTCGCCGCCCCGGGTGCCGGAGAGCGTGACGATCCAGCGCCCGTCCTCGATCGGGATGATGGTGGCGCCCCGACCGGGCCGGCCGCGCCCCGGGACGGGCACGATGCTCACCACCGGGAAGCCCTCGTTTCCGCCCGGCGTCTCGAACACCCGGGCGGCGTAGGCGAGTCCGGCGTCCACCGTCTCCTCGCACAAGCCCTCGACCCCCAGGGCGCGCAGCCACTCCGGGGCGCGGGAGCGGCGGCCGGTCGCGTCGACGACCAGGTCGGCCCGCAGGGTCTCCCGCGATCCGTCCGGGTTCTCGATGTGGACCCCGACGATCCGGCCCGGGCCGCCCACCAGGCCGAGGACGGAGGTGCGTTCGCGGACCGTCACGTTCGCCTGCTCGCGCAGCCGCCGCCGGACGACGTGGTCGAGCAGGTGCCGGCTGCACGCGATCAGGTAGGCCGGCGAGTCGAAGCCCTGGAGCCAGCCCGGCCCGAGGCGCATCAGCAGGCCGGCGGGGATCGAGCGGTAGTGGGCGCCGGCGGCGAGCAGGGCGTCGAGCGTTCCGGGCAGGACCTCCTCGACGGCGTCCGCGCCGCCGCCGAGCAGGATGTGGCTGAACTCGCCCTGCGGCAGGCCCCGGCGCGGGCCGGGCAGGACGGGCAGGACGTCCTGTTCGAGAACGGTGACGCTCCGGGCGTGCGGCGCCAGGGCGGCGGCCGCCAGCGTGCCGGCCAGGCCGCCGCCGAGGACGAGGGCCGTGCTCACCCGGCGGCCCCGGTGCGGACGAGGCCGTCACGGCGGGTCGCGCGCATCCACACCGGGCCGGGGCGCAGCGTGGCGAGCGGCATCTCGCGGACGGTCCGGCCGGGGACGTGCTCCAGGTGCCAGGCCCGCATGATCGTGGCGAGCAGCAGGACGGACTCGGTCATGCCGAACTGCTCGCCGACGCAGCGGCGCGGTCCCGCGCCGAAGCCGATGAACGGGCCGCGCTGCGGGTGGACGCCCACCCACCGCTCGGGGTCGAAGCGGTCGGGCTCGGGGAACAGGGCGGGCTGGCGGTGGAGCAGGTAAGGGCTGTAGATGACCGACGTGCCCTCGGGCAGGCGGTGCGCGCCGAGTTCGGTGTCGGTGGTGGTGACGCGGGTGAGCAGCCAGCCCGGGGAGTACAGCCGGACGGCCTCGCGGACGACCCGGGTGGTGAGCTCCAGCCCGTCCACGCTCGCCGACGTGCCGGCCGCCGTGGTGGCGTCGGCCTCGGCCCTGTCCGCCTCGGCTACGTTCACCCCGGTCGCGTCGACGCGGGCCGCGTCCACCTCGGCTCGGACCCGGTCTGCGATGTCCGGGTGTTGGGCGAGCAGGTGCAGGGCCCACACGGTGGAGTTGGCGATGGTGTCGAAGCCGGCGGCGAAGATCGTCATCACCTGGTCGGTGACCTCCGCGTTGGAGAGCGCCTGCCCGCCCGCGTCGGCGGCCACCAGCGTCGACACCAGGTCGCCCCGGTCCTCCGGATCCGCGCGGTAGGCGGTGACGACCTCGTCGACCAGGCGCACCAGCCGGGTGCGGGCGGCGTCGTAGCGGCGGTTGGCCGGCAGCGGGATCCGGTTGAGCCGGTGGGGCAGCAGCATGCGCCGGTAGGAGCCGCCGATGAGCAGGACGAAGTCGTCGACGGTCTCCTGGAGGCCGGTGAACGGCAGCCGGGTGAACAGGGTCGAGACCAGGCTGCGCCCGGCGGCCAGGCTCAACTCGGCGGTGATGTCGACCTCCTGCCCGTCGCTCCAGGACCCGGCCAGCCGTCGGGCCTCCCGGGCCATCACCTCCGTGTACCGCGCGATCCGGTCGGCGCGGAAGGCGGGCTGGACGTAGCGGCGCTGGCGGCGGTGGTCGGCGTGGGGGCAGGTCACCAGGCCGTTGCCGGCGAAGTCGCGGACCCGTTCGAACAGGAACCCGCCCTTGTCGAAGACCCGGTCCTCGCGCAGGACGTGCCGGGTCAGCTCCAGGTCGCAGACCACCACCGCCGAAACCGGCCCCAGTCTGATCTGGACGAGGCCGCCGTACCGGGGCAGGGAACGCAGGAACGCCAGCGGGTCGCGCAGGAACGGCACCAGGTGCCCGAGCAGCGGCAGGCCGCCGGGCGGACGGGGGATCATCGCGGTGACTCCGTACGGTAGCGGGCGGCCGTCGCCGTCCAGTGGATGAGCGCGCGGGTGAAGCGGACCAGCCCGAGGGCGAAGGCCCGGACCTCGCCGGGCGACGACGGGTCGCGGGCGATGCCGTCCGCCAGGAACTCCAGCGTCGTCGACTCGGCCTCGCACAGGGCCCCGAGCCGGGCCGACGCCTCTTGGGGGGCCAGGCCCTCGTGGACGGTGAACGAGCGCAGCAGGTTCTTGCCGTTCCCGGCGGCGGACTCCCCCTCGGCGGAGTAGAGGTCGTTGACCCAGCAGACGACGTGGTTGAAGCGCATCAGCAGGTCCGCCACCCTCGGGTGCCGGAACACCTCGTCGGCGAGGTCCAGGCCGTGGGCGAGTTCGATCCACCCCGCCGCGCACGACACGGCGCCGTCCTGGTCCCGTCGGCGTAGGTACTCGGGGACGGTCTGCACGGCGCCGGCCGGGGCGGCGGTCCCGAGGTCGTGGAAGGGGGTGTCGCGGAAGGGCGCGTCGCGGAAGGCGGTGTCGCGGAAGGCGGTGTCGCGGAGTGAGGCCTCGTCGAGGTAGCCGAGCGAGGTGTCCAGGTACGCGCGGAAGTACGCCGCGTAGCGCGCCCGCCACTGCGGCGGCGTCAGCTCGACCGTCTCCCGCCACAGCACCGCGAACGCCTCGACGAGTGCGTCGCCGGGCGGCTCGATGCCATCCCAGCCGCCGTCCGAGGCACCATCCGGGCCACCGCCCGGAACGCTGTCCGGAACGCCGTCCGAGCCGCCACCCGGAACGCTGTCCGAGTCGACGCCCGAACCGCCGTCCAGGACGTCCGTGAGCGCCTGGACGGTCCGCCGGGCCGCCGTGACGGGCCGGCCGATCCACTGGTCGTCGAAGCGGTCGTCGAGGATCCAGGTGAGCACCAGCCACTTCGCCGCCGCAACCAGCCTCGGCCCCCGGGGGACGTCGCCCCACGCCTCCGCCACCAGGTCCAGGTGGCCCTGTGCCAGGAACCCTTGGACGTCACCGCCGAGCACCCCGCTCGCCACCAGCCACGCCCCGACGTCGCGGCGGAGGGCGCCGGCCTCGCCATGCGGCGCCGGTCTGGCGACTCCCGCGAGGAGGTCCGGGCCTCCGGGGTGCTCGGCGGCGAGGCCACACATGCCGCGGTACGACGAAACGCCCATGCCCGTGCTCCCCCTCGCTCACCACCTCCGACCGGCCGGTCGGAGAAGGACCAGTCTGGCCAGCCACCGCGACTGTTCAAAGCGCAACCATCGCTTTTCCCCCGCACGAGTGATCGCGCCGTCACCACGTCGACACGGACCGTGACCGTTCCCCGTGTGCCGCCCGGCCCCTCCCGGCGCGCCCCACCCGGCGGCGGCCAGGCTCTCGCCGGGCGTCCGATATCCGGTTGGGATGTGGCGCCGGGGTGGCTACGGTGGCGGGATGGCGACTCAGGTGATTGTGCTGAACGGTGGTTCCAGCTCGGGCAAGTCCGGGATCGCCCGGTGTCTGCAGGCGGTGCTGCCGGAGCCCTGGCTGACGGTCGGGGTCGACACCCTGATCGAGGCGATGCCCGCGTCCCTGCACGATACGGACGGGGGCATCGGTTTCGCGGCCGACGGCGGGGTGAGCGTCGGGTCAAAGTTCCAGGCCTTGCAGGCGGCGTGGATCGCGGGGGTCGCGACCATGGCGGGGGCGGGCGCGCGGGTGATCGTCGACGAGGTCTTCCTCGGCCGGGCGGAGTCCCAACTCCGTTGGGAGAAGGCGCTCGTGGGCCTGGATGTGCTGTGGGTCGGAGTCCGCTGCGAGGTGGCGGTGGCCACCGGCCGGGAGCTCGCCCGGGGGAACCGGATCCTGGGGATGGCCGCTTCGCAGGCGGAATTGGTCCACCAGGGCGTGCGCTACGACCTGGAGGTGGACACCTCGCGCACCGAGTCGCTGGAGTGCGCGCGGAGGATTGCCGCCCACCTCGAAGGCGACGCCGCCGGATCCGCCCCCGTCGGCGGGTGACCCGGGGCCAGGGTCAGAGCCAGGGCTCGGGCCAGGGCTCGGGCCTGATGTCAGGGGTTCTCCCGGTGCCGCCACCGCACCGGGTCGGCAGCGCCTGACACCGAAGCGCCCGCCACCGACGCGCCCGGCATCGACGCGTCGGCTCCCGGCGCCCCGGCCCGAGCCAGCGGCCGGTAGTCGGCGCACGACAGCACGAGCAACTCGTTGTCCCCGGGCTGGAATTCGTACTCCACCCGCTCCACGTGGCTCGGGATCCCGAGGGCGTCCAGGTGGTGGCGCAGCCCGTCCAGCTCCCCGTAGCGGACGCCGGTGTCGTACACCATGACCGGGAAGAGCCGGACTTCGCGGCGGGCGATCCGGGCGAGTTCCAGGAGGGCCGCCAGGTGGAAGTCCCCGTCCAGCCGGTTGCCGTAGGAGAAGAGCAGGTGCGAGCTGAGCACCAGGTCGAAGGAGTCGTCGGCGAACGGGAGTTCGGGCAGTGAGCCGACGACGTAGCGGTCCGGGCGGGCGGCGATGTCGGCCCGGAAGTCGCGGGCGCTGTCGATCCGCAGGCGGGTGAGACTGTCCGGGTCGCCGTGCCACGTCCAGACGAAGTCCGAGGCGTTCTCGACCAGTTGGTCGCGCTTGTGCCGGGTCTCCCGTTCGACGAGGACGCCGAGGTCCTCCCGGTGGTGGGCGTACTCGCGGTCGACGGCCACCGCGTCGATGCCGCGCCGGCCGGCCTCGGCCGTGAAGGCGGCCGCGCCGCCCGGGCAGTCCAGGATGCGCCGGCCGGGGGCGAGGTCGCCGTCGGTGAGCGCGAACATCGCGCGGTACTCGTCGAAGGAACGTGCGCTGACCAGCACGGTTCAGCCCCTCCCGACGTACGGCATGGTGGTGGGCAGGACGGTCAGGGACTGGACGTTGGTGTCCGGCGGCATCGAGGCCATCAGCAGGACGGCCTCGGTGAAGCGTTCCACCGGGATGGTCGCCTCGACCGCCATCGTGCCGTCCGCCTGCATGGCGGCGGGCTGCTGGCCGCCGTCGACCGGGGTGACGTTGCCGACGTCGATCTGGCCGACCGCGATGCCGTACGCGCGGCCGTCCAGGGAGAGCACCTTGGTGAGGCCGAGGACGGCGTGCTTGGCGGCCGTGTAGGCGATGGAGTTGGGCCGCGGGACGTGGGCGGACGGCGCGCCGTTGTTGATGATGCGCCCGCCCTGCGGGGACTGGGCGCTCATCACCCGGAAGGCCTCGCGGGCGCAGAGGAAGCCGCCGGTGACGATGGTGTCCAGGACGCGGTTCCAGTCCTCGAACGGGGTCTCGGTGATGGGCCGGCGCGGGGCGGCGGCGCCGGCGTTGTTGAACAGCAGGTCGACCCGGCCGAAGCGGTCGCGGACGGCGTCGAACAGGGCCGCGACCTCCTCCGGTTGGCGGATGTCGGTCGGGACGGCCAGCACCCGGGCGGGGTCGACGTCGGCGAGGGCGATGGTCTCCTGGAGGGCGTCCTTGCGCCGCCCGGCCAGTGCGACGGACCAGCCGGCGCCCAGCAGCGCCAGGGACACGGCCCGGCCGAGCCCGCTGCCGCCGCCGGTGACGACGGCGGTCCGCCCGTGCGGTGTCTGCGCGCTCCCGGTCACATGTCCTCCGTGTTCATCCAGATCCGCAGCATCCGCCGGGAGTTGGGCGCCGGCTCGTCCACGTAGGCCGAACGCCCGTGCAGGACCCGGCTGTTGCGGATGATCAGCAGGTCTCCGGCGGCCATCGGGAGGCCGAAGGCGATCTCGGGCCGGTAGAGCACCTCGTCGAGCACGCCGAGCGCGTCCCACTGGCGGTCCGTCAGCGGCGGGCCGCCGCGGTCGGGGGACGAGCGGACGGTGCGCGTCTGGTAGTAGCAGGCGATGGTCCCGTCCTTCTGGGTGTAGAGGATCGGGGAGACCACGACCTGGGGCCCGGCCCGTCCGGTCCGGTCGAAGGTCCACTCCTCGGTGAGGGTGACGAGGGCGTCCGGCCGCTCCCGCCCGATCAGGTCGTAGACGTGCCGCGCGCTCGCCAGCTTGGTCAACCCTCCACCGTTGTAGGCGGGTTGGATGCAGAGCAGGACGAGCAGGTCGCAGGTGTCGCAGTGGAAGCCGAGTTCGGTGTTGCCGTCGCCGTCCTGGTCGCGCAGCACCTGGGTGAGGTCGCCGCGCCCGTTCTGCGGGACGATCTCGCCGAAGTCCCGCAGCAGGAAGGACAGGGCGGCCGCGACCTCCTCCTCCGGGGCGGTCGGATCCATCAGCCCCACGACGTGGGCGACGCCGACGGAGCGGGCGCCGCCCTGGACGAGCGCGCGCAGCTTCGCCCGGACCGGCTCGGCCGCGCCCCACCGCTCGGCCCGCGCGTCCGCCCAGAGCAGTTGTCGCTCCCCCTCGTCGAGCGGGAGCGACCACAGCTCCCGCCGTTCCTCCAGCTCCTCGCTGCTCCAGCCGATCTCGGACACCGTGTCGTCGTACATGTGCGGAACCACTCCTCTCTACCGCTGGGCGGCGGCCGCCGCCACCGCCTTGGACCAGAGCGCCAGCGCCTCGTCGACCTGCCCGGCCGTGACGGTCAGCGCCGGGATCATCCTGACCACGTTCAGGTGGACGCCGCAGATCAGCAGCAGCAGGCCGAGGTCGGCCGCCGCCTGCTGGGCGCGCTTGGCGGTGTCCGGGTCCGGGGAGCCGTCCGGGTGGCAGAACTCGTTGCCGATCATCAGCCCGAGGCCCCGGACGTCGGCGACGCCCGGCGCTCCGGCGGCGACCGCCCGCAGGCCGTCCAGCAGCCGCGACCCCTGCTCGGCGGCGTTGTCGACCAGTTGCTCGTCCCGGATGACGTCCAGCGTGGCCAGCGCGGCGGCGCAGGCGACCGGGTTGCCGCCGTAGGTGCCGCCCTGCGAGCCGGGCCAGGCCCGCCGCATCAGGTCGGTCGGCGCGGCGATCGCGGACAACGGGAAGCCGCTGGCCAGGCCCTTGGCGGTGATCAGGACGTCGGGCACCACGCCGTCGTGGTGCAGGTGGGCCCAGAACCGGCCGGTGCGGCCGAAGCCGGTCTGGATCTCGTCGACGACCAGCAGGATGCCGTGCCGGTCCGCGCGCTCGCGCAGCCCGGCGAGGAACCCGGCGGGCGCGGGCACGTAGCCGCCCTCGCCGAGCACCGGTTCGACGAACATCGCGGCGGTCTCGGCGGGGGCGCTGACGGTCGCGAGCACCTGGTCGAGCCCGCGCAGGGCGTGCTCGACGGCCTGCGCCTCGCTCAGCCCGAGGCTCAGGCCGAGCCGGAAGGCGTCGGGGAACGGCGCCACCGCGACACCGGGCATCACCGGGCCGATGCCCGCGCGGAAGCGGCTGCCGGCCGTGGTGAGCGCGGCCGCGCCCATGGTGCGGCCGTGGAAGGAGCCCTCGAAGACGATCACGTTCTGCCGGCCGGTGGCGTGCCGGGCGAGCCGCAGCGCCGCCTCCACCGCCTCGCTGCCGGCGGTGGCGTAGAACAGCGAGTCCAGGCCGGGCGGCAGCACCTCGCCGAGCCGCTCGGTGAGGGTGAGCAAGGGGTCGTGCAGCACGGTGGTGTACTGGCCGTGGATCAGCCGGCCGGCCTGCTCGCGCACCGCCTCGACCACGCGCGGGTGGCAGTGGCCGGTGCTGGTCACCCCCACGCCGGAGGTGAAGTCGAGGTAGCGGCGGCCGTCGGCGTCGAAGAGGTGGAGCCCTTCGCCGCGGGTGGCGACGACGGGGGTGGCCTGCTTGAGCACCGGGGACAGCTGGGACACGAGGTCCGCCTTCCATGGGTCTGGGGGTACGGGTCGGTGGGGGCGCGGCTCACGGGGCGCGGCTCACGGGGCGCCGGCGCGGCGGACGGAGCGGTACGGCGGACGGGGGTCGGTACGGCGGACGGGTCGGTACGGCGGACGGAGGTCAGTGCGGCGGCGCGACGGGCGGCAGGTAGCCGGCCTCGGCGGCCCGGGTGAGCGCGGCCGACCACCACTGCGGGGTGGGCTCGGCGAACCGGACGCCCAGCCGGTCCAGCACGGAGGTGGTGTACGCGCGGTCCACGAGGACGTTGCGCTCCTCCTGGAGGGACCACGCGGCGGCCAGCCCCGCCGCCGTCGGGTGGTCGCGTTCGGCCCGGGCGATCGCCGCCGCGAAGGCCTCGTCGTCGGTGAGCCGGACGGGGTGGCCGTGGCCGGCGAGCCAGCGGACGAGTTCGTCGTGCGGCGTCTCGTGCGGGCTCTCGACGTGGTAGGCGCCCGGCGCGGCGTACGGGTCCAGCGCGATCGCGGCGATCCCGGCGGCCACGGTGTCGACGTAGGAGAACGCGTAGGTGGTGCGCGGCCGGCGCGGGGCGGCGCCGGCCAGCAGGTAGCCGCGGATCAGCTGGTAGATCCGGTTGTCGCCGATGTTGGCCTGGAAGGCGCCGGTCCGGCTGTGCGCCGCGATGTGGCCGCTGCGGTACAGGTAGGCGGCCCGCCCGGTGGCCGCCCAGGCGCGGACGGTCTGCTCGGCGGCGAACTTGGTCCGCTCGTACGGGGTGCGGAAGTGCTGGCCGATCCGCAGGTCGGCCTCGCTGAAGCGGCGGGGCGGGCCGTCCACGCCGCCCGCGACGGCGAGCGTGGAGACGTGGTGGACGCGGGCCGCCGGGGCGTGCTCGTCGATCCAGCCGAGCAGCCGCCGCACCGCGGTGTGGTTGGTCCGCTCCAGGTCGTCGGGCGAGGCCACCAGCCGGACGTCCGCGGCGGCGTGCACGACGAGCTGCGCGCCCCGGGCCCGCGCCAGTCCGGCCGGGGACAGGCCCAGCCCCTCCCGGTCGATGTCCCCGGCGACGACCTGGATCCGGCCGTCGTCTGCGCCCGCGCCCGCGCCTAACCGCCGGACGGCGCCGGCGTCGTGCTCGGCCCGGACCAGGCAGGTGACGTGGGCGCCCCGCTGGACGAAGGCGTCGAGCAGGTGCCGCCCCAGGTAGCCGGTGGCGCCGGTGAGCAGCACCCGGGCGGGTTCGCGCACCGTGGTGCGGGCCGCCGGTACGGCGGGTGCCCGGGTGCCGGGGTGGAGCAGCTGGCCGGAGGTCGACAGCGGCGCCCGGACGGGCCGGGTGGCGGTACCGGCACCGACACCAGCCTCGGCACCGGCACCGGCACCGGCACCGGCCTCGGTGGCCACCGTCCCGGCGAACGCGGCGACGATCCGCTCGGCGGCGGGGTGCGGCAGGCCGGGCCACCCGTACACCAGGTCGGCGACCAGCCGGTTCTCCACGATGCGGGCGGTGAGCCGCAGGTCGTACAGCGGGTCTCCGCCGGTGCAACGGGCCACTCCGGCCTGCTCGTCCGCGACGGTCCAGTCCAGTGCGGGCTCCTCGGGCAGCCGGAAGGTGCCGAGGAAGTTGAACCCGGCGGCGGGGCGGGTGCCGGGTGCGTCCATCGCCTGGACGGGGGCCTCGCGCAGGCGCTGCGCGGCGCCCTCGGGACCGGCCGACGCCTCGACCACCAGCCGTTTGACGGCGGTGAACCAGCCGACGGTGTCCAGGAATTCGCCCGGATCGCCGGCGGTGTCCCGGCCGTGGGTCTCCACCTCGACGGGCAGCCGCGGGTGGCCGCTCCAGCCGGTCACGGCGTCGGCGAAGGCGGCCAGCAGGAAGGCCTCCAGGCCCGTCCCGCCGCCGTGGCGGCCGACCAGCCGGGCGGTGCCGTCCTCGTCGAGCGTCCAGCCGACGGCCGCCGGCTGCGCGCGGACCACGGGCTCCGGCGCGGACGCCGGCGCGGACGCTGCGGGAGGCGGCACCGACGCCGGGGGCGGCGGCGCGGCGGCGGCCCACTGGTAGAAGTCCGGGGTCGGCGGCAGGTCGGCCGGCTTCTGGTCGAGCACCGCCCGGTAGGCGTGGGCGAGGTCGTCCAGCAGGATGCGCCAGGACAGCCCGTCGACCACCAGGTGGTGCGCGATCAGGGCGAGCCGGTCGTCGGCACCGGGCGGGCCGGTGAACAGGTGCGCGCGCAGCAGCCGGCCGGCCAACGGGTCCAGGCTGCGGTGGAGTTCGGTGCAGACCCCGGCGACGGTCTCGGCGATCGGGGCCGTCCCGCGCGGGATCCGGGAGAAGGACAGCGGGTCGAGGTCGGCCACCGGCCGGGGTGCGTCGTAGCCCTCCGGCGAGACGGGCCGCCGCAGCGCCGGGTGGCGGTCCAGGACGGCCGCGAGGGCGGCCGAGAGCGCGGCCGGGTCGACGGCCGTCCGGCAGCGCAGCAGGACGGACTGGTTCCAGTGCCGCAGGTCGTCGACGGACTTCTGGCGGTACAACCACCGCTGGGCGGGCGCGAGTTGACTCCCCTGGTCGCCGCTTCCGGTCCGCCCGGCCGGAGCGGCGGCCGGAACCGGAACGGCTGCGGCGGCCGCGGCCAGGCCGTGCGCGGTCGGGTGCCGGTAGAAGTCGTCGTAGTGGACGCGCAGGCCCGACCGGCGCAGGAAGGCGACGGTGCGCATGGCGAGGATGGAGTCCCCGCCGAGGTCCAGCACGTCGGTGTGCGGCCCGACCCCGGGCAGGCCCAGCGCGGCCGCCCAGAACCCGGCGATCGACCGGGCCAGCGCGTCCCCGTCCGAGGGCGGCCCCGACTCCGCCCGGGCCTCGACCAGTTCGGCGACCAGCTCGGCCAGCCGCTCCCGGTCGAGCTTGCCGTTCGGCCCGACCGGGAACTCCGGCAGGGTCAGGATCGGCTGCGGCACGGAGTAGCCGGGCAGCCGGTCGCGCAGGTAGGAGCCGATCCCGGCCAGCCCGGCGCCGTCGGCCGACAACCGCACAGCGGCCAGGAGTTGGTTCCCCACGGCGGTCTCCCGGACCAGCACCGCGGACCGGGCGACGCCCGGGAAGTCGTCCATCGCCCGCTCGATCTCGGCGAGGTCGACCCGGTAGCCCCGGATCTTGACCTGGCGGTCCACCCGGCCGAGGAAGACCAGGCTCCCGTCCGCCCGGCGGCGGCACAAGTCGCCGGTGCGGTACATGCGTTCACCGTCGTGGCGGACGAAGCCGCGCGCCGTCTCGGCGGGCCGGCCGAAGTAGCCGGCGCTGACGCCCCGGCCGCCGATCAGCAGCTCCCCCACCGCGCCGTCGGGCACCGGCCGCCCGTCGCCGTCCAGCAGGGCGAGCCGCACCTCGCCGATCCCGGTGCCGATCGGGACGGTCGGCTCCTCGGCCGGCAGCTGGCGGGCGGTGGCGGCGAGGAAGCAGGTGGCGCCGACGGTCGTCTCGGTCGGGCCGTAGTGGTTGACCAGCCGGGCGGTGACGCCGGTGTCGAGCAGGGCGGCCGCGAGCGGGCGCGGCAGCGCCTCACCGCCGAGCAGCACGGTGTGCAGGGGCGGGGCGTCGCCGGGCCGGCCCTCCAGCAGGACGGTCAGGTGCGAGGGGGTGGTCTTCAGCACGGACACCCCGGCGCGCCGCAGCGATGCCCAGAACGCCTCCGGGTCGCGCACCTCGCCGTCCGGCACCACGTGCACCGAACCGCCGACCGCGAGGGCCAGCAGCCAGGCGGTGTGGCCGAGGTCGGCGGCCAGCGTGGTGACGTGCGCGACGCACGGGGCGTCGGTCTCGGTGAAACCCAGCCGGTCGGCCAGCGCCCGCGCGTAGTGCACCGCGTTGGCGTGGGTGACGGCCACCGCCTTGGGCTCACCGCTCGACCCCGAGGTGAAGGACAGGTACGCGGGGTCCTCGGCCGCACCGAGCATCAGCTCCTCGGCCCCGCAGAGCATGAGGTCACCGGCCCTGCCGGGCATGAGGCCACCGGTCGTACCTGGCGCGCTGCCCGGTGCGTCGGGCAGGCCCTCGGGCCCGGCCAGCCGGTCGACGTCCACCACCTCGGCCGGATGGCCCTCCGGCCCGGGGAAGGCCGCCTCGGTGCTGAGCACCCGGCCGATCCGGACGGCCGCCAGCCGCCGGGCGAGGTCGGCCGCCGACCAGTCCGGGTCGGCCATCACCGCCGCCGCGCCCGAGCGCAGCACGCCGTGCAGCAGCACCAGCATGCGGGCGTCCCGGGGCCCGAGCAGGGCGACCCGGTCGCCCGGGCCGGTGCCGGACGCGGCCAGCCGGGCCGCGATCCGGCCCGCCGCGGCGTCGAGGGTGCGGTAGTCGAGGGTGCGGTCGCCGTCGGTCAGGGCGGTCCGGTCCGGGTGCTCCCGGGCGAGCCGTAACAGGAACCCGGACAGCGACCGGGCGGACGATGCGGCCTGGCTGGACGGCGTGGGCGGCGTGGACGATGCGGACGGCGTGGACCGGACGTGCTGCGTCGCGAAGGTCACTCCGGCTCGCCTCCCGTCCGGGCCGCCCGCCCGGCGCGGACCGACCCGGTCGCGTGCGGGTCCACGACCAGGGGGTCACCCGCGAGGAACGCGTCCAGGCGGGGCCGGTCGGGCAGGCGTCCGGCCAGCTCCCAGGCCAGCATGCGGTGCAGGCCGTCGATGTGGATCAGTCCCTCCCGGACCAGCAGGTCCGTGTAGTCGGAGTGCTCGACCGCGCCGGTGCTCAGGTAGACCGGGGTGAACGGGGCCCACCGCAGCAACCGGAGCTTGGCGGCGCAGACCGGGTTCTCGGCCGACCAGGCGGCCTCGTCGGAGCGGATGCGCTCGGCCGCCTCGGCCACCGTCAGGCCGGAGCGGGGCACGAGTTCGCGCGCGCCGCCCTCGCTCAGGTGCCAGGGCAGGACGACGCCGAGGACGTCCGAGCGCGAGAGCCGGACGCGCCACCAGCCGCCGGGGATCCGGCCGGCGCGTTCGACGTTCTCCTCGCCGTCCCGGTTGCTGTTCGCCTCGTGGGTGCGCTCCACCGGGTGGTCCCGCAGGTAGGCGTGGTGGACCTCGGCGTAGGCGACGGCGGTGACGATCTCCACGCGGTGCTCCTCAGACAGTTCCGATCAGGCTGTTCCGATCAGACGGTTCTCGCCGGACAGTTCTCGTCAGACAGTTCTCGCCGGACAGTTCCGGTCAGGCGGTTCCGACGTACTCGGTGAAGTGCCGTTCCGCGAACAGCTCCGGCCACCGGCCCTCCGCCAGGCCGAGTTCACGGGCCCGGGCGAGCATCAGCCGCCAGTGCGGCTTCACCGGACGCCAGCGCGCCCCCACCTGGCAGTAGGACGCGTCGATGAAGTACCGGGGCCTGCCCGGGCCGTCCGGCGCCGGTCTGCGGGTGTGGAACAGCGCCGAGTTGAGCAGCACCGTGGAGCCGGGCGGCAGCCGGTCGATGACCACCTCGCCGGGCAGTTCGGCGGTGCCGTGGTGGGCGTACGCGGTCTTCCCGACGGTACGCCGGTGCGAGCCGGGCAGGACGGCCAGGCTGCCGACCTTCTCGTCCAGGCCGCCGAGGTAGTGCAGCGCGTGGACCATCAGCAGCGACGGGTCGGCGCGGTCGTTGGGCTCGCAGTCGTGGTGCCAGGCCTTGCCGGGGATCCCCGGGGCCTGGCGGTCGCTGTGCAGGTGGTGGAAGACGAAGGACGGCCCCATCAGACCGGACAGCGTCCGCAACAGCGGTGGGTGGGTGAGGAGTTCGCCGTGGGCCGGCAGTTCCAGCTCCAGCACCGGGGGCGGGCCGTGCCGGGCGGGGTCGGTGCAGGCGGCGATCGAGCGGGCCCGTAGGCCCTCGTCCACCCAGCGGTCCACCTCGGGGGCGAGCCTGGCCCCGAGCGGCTCCGGCACCAGGCCGGGCAGGACCAGGTATCCGGACTCCAGGAACTGGCGGTGTTGCTCGGTGTCTAGGGCCTTACGCCCTCCGGAAGTCTGCGTCACCGAACCGGCCCCCTCCTTCCGGATGACGGGTCGCACAGTCGGGCACGGCGGATCGGACCTGAACAGGTTCGGGTTCTATGAAACGCACGGGATCATCCAGACCTCGGGTGGCGCCGGGTTCGTCCGTCGTCGCCACAGCTGACACACGTTCACCACGAAAGGGCACGAGTTGATCACGCAAGGTAGTCCGCTGAGGAGTATGAACCGTTGATCGTGTCCACCACAAGACCACCGCCGACTCCTGGACACCTTCCCGCCACCGTGACGTTCAGCTCCAGCCACCAATCGACCCGTTCCCCACCCGAAACTCCGGACCCATTGCGCCCCGGTGATTCGCCGCTGGCACAGCGGATGCGGCACAGTGACGTCATGAGCGGCGACACCAGGAGTCACGAGAGCGCCGGGCGGGGCCCCGTGACCAGGCGCCGTCCGGTCCAGCAGCGCAGCCAGGAGCGGTACGGCCGGATCCTCGACGCCTGCGCCGGGCTGCTCGACGAGGTCGGCGCCACCGCGCTCACCACCAAGGAGGTCGCCCAGCGCGCCCAGGTGCCGATCGGCACCCTGTACCAGTTCTTCGCCGGCAAGGAGGACCTGCTGGCCGCCCTCGCCGGCCGCAACCTCGACCGCTACCTCCAGCGGCTCGACCACCGGCTGGCGACCGCCGCGCCCCTCGGCCCGGCCGGGTTCACCGACCTCGCGGTGGAGGAGTTCGTCGCGATGAAGCGCGCGGTGCCCGGCTTCGGCCAGCTCGACTTCGGCCTCGCCGACGCGACCGCCCCCGCCGGGCTGCGGGACGACCGGCACCTGCTCGACCCGGGCGTGGACAACAACACCGCCGTCGCGCTGCGCCTCCAGGCGCTCGGCGGCGAGGTGTTCGCCACCGGCGACCCGGCGGCGCTCACCCTCGCCCTGCGGGTCGCCCTGGAGGCCGCCGACGCGGTGCTCAAGCTGGCCTTCCGCGGTGATCCGCAGGGCGATCCGGCGCTGATCGCCGAGTGCAAGCGGCTGGTCCGCGGCTACCTCGCGGAGCAGCCGCCCGCCGGCTGAGACCGGTCCCCGCACGCCCCTAGGGTCCCGCCCCGCCCCCGCGTCCCGCCCGCCCGCGCCGTTGCGAGCCCGCCGCCGCCGCAGCACAGTGGAAGGCGGAACGGCCGCAGAGGCGGCCGCCACGACCCGAGGAGCAGACCATGCACGCAGCGGTAGGTGACCAGCTCCACATCCACAGCAGGTCGGTGGGCATGACGGACCAGAAGGGCGAGATCGTCGAGGTGCGCGGCACCGACGGCGAACCGCCGTACATGGTCCGCTTCGAGGACGGCCACGAAGGCCTGGTCTACCCCGGCCCCGACTGCGCCATCGAGCACCGCCCGGCGGACCGCTGACCGACTCCCCCGCCGCCCCGCCCCCCACCCGGGCGAGGTGGTGAGCAGCGGTGTCCGCCCCCACGGCCCCGCTGCCCGGAACGCTCGCCGGGCTCGCCGGGCTCGCGCCACTGCTGGACCACTACGAGTACCTCGCGGTGGCGCTGCTCGTGCTGCTCGACAACTGCGGCATCCCGGTGCCCGGGCAGACCGCCTTGGTGCTCGCCTCCGTGTACGCCGGCACCGACACCGAGTAACCGGGTAACCAGGCCGGGCAGCCGGTCAGCCGGGCCATCGGCCCATCCGGGTGGCCGCGCGGCTCAGCGCAGCGGGAACACCTCGAACGACGCCGCGAACCGCACCCCGAGCCGGCCGCCCGCTCCCCGCCCGGCCCCCTCCAGGAACTCGCGCGCGTCCGCCATCGCCCCGCCCAGCCCGGCCAGGTACGCCTTGTGCTCCTCCAGCGAGGCCACGCCCAGGTCGAAGTGCTCGGTGGTGTCCACCGCGTGACCCGACTCCGGCGAGGCCGCCGCCCACACCTGTCGGACGCCGTTCCACGGCTCGTGGCCCTCGGCCAGCAGCTCCCGGAACACCCACCGGTTGCCGGCGTCCCGAGCCGCGTCCAGGGCGGCCCGCCCGACCGCGATGTGGTCGGCCTGGTTGGGGACGGTCCCGCCGTAGGTCTCCCGGAAGTTGCTGGTGATCACGATGTCCGGCCGGTGCCGGCGCACCGCCCGGGCGATGTCGCGGCGCAGCGGCAGCCCGTACTCCACCGTCCCGTCCGGATGCCCGAGGAACTCGACCACGTCGACGCCGACCACCCGCGCCGAGGCGATCTGTTCCGCCTCCCGCAGCGGCCCGCACTCCTCGGGGTTCATCGAGTCGATCCCGGCCTCGCCGCTGGTGACCATCACGTAGACGACCTCCTTGCCCTGCGACGTCCACCGCGCGACGGCCGCGGCGGCGCCGTACTCCATGTCGTCCGGGTGGGCGACGACGGCCAGCGCGGTCTGCCAGTCCTCGTCGACGGGCTGGTAGGGCTCGACGGCCTGCTCACTCATGGTGCTCGTCCCTCTCGGTGCGGCTCACAGTCGCATGGTCATACGGTCGTTCCGCAGGCGACTCTAGAAGACCCCCACACCCACACCCCGTCGGACACCCTCCCAGGCCGGCCGGGTTGCCCCTGACGCACGGGTCAGGGGTTAGCGTCCGGGCACCTGCGGCGGATCGGCCGCCGCGTCGGTTCTGGAGGAGTGCTGCGATGACGCTGCCCACGACGGCCCGGGTCGTCCGGTTGGTCACCGAGCCGGGCGGGTTGCCCGGGCCCGGGGACTTCGCGGTGGTGGAGGAGCCGTTGCCGGCGCCGGGGACGGGCGAGGTGGTCGTCCGCAATCGGGCCTTCCTGGTCTTCCCGGGCCTGCGCACGCTGATCGGGGGCGAGCTCACGGGGGCGCCGTTGCCGGCGATCGGGCCCGGGGACGCGCTGTACGGGCCGGCCCTCGGGGAGGTGCTGGCCGCTCCGGCGGGCGGGCACCTTCGGCCGGGCGACCTGGTCACCCACCTGCGGGGGTGGCGGGACCTCGTGGTCGCGGACGCCGCAGGGTTCACTCCGGTCGACCCGGGGTTCCCGGACCCGGTGGCGCTGCTCTCCCCCGGCACGGCCGCCTACGGCGGGCTGACCCGCAGCGCCGGGGTACGCCCGGGGGACGTGGTGCTGGTGACCGGCGCGGCGGGCGCGGTCGGCACGCTGGCCGGGCAGGTCGCCCGGCTGCTGGGCGCCTCCCGGGTGATCGGCACCACCGGCTCCCCCGCCAAGGCGAAGCGGCTCACCGCCGAACTCGGCTACGACGCGGTACTGCTGCGCGGCGAGCGGCCGTTCGCCGCGCAGCTGGCCGAGGCCGCGCCGGAGGGCGTCGACGTGCTGCTGGACCTGGTCGGCGGGGAGCAGCTGACGGCCGCCGTCGACGCGGCCCGGCCGGGGGCCCGGTTCGCCCTGGTCGGCGCGCTGTCCGGGCAGTTGGCACCGGAGCGGCGGGGCGGCAGTTCGCCGGCTCTGGTGGACAGCTTCCGGGTGATCATGCTGGGCCTGACCCTGCGCGGCTTCACCGGCGTGGACCACCCGGACCTGGAGGCCGAGTGGCGGCAGCGGTTCGGCGGCTGGCTGCGCACCGGCGAGATCGTCTTCCCGTCGACGCGGGTGGCGGGCATCGACCAGGCGCCGCAGGCGTTGCGGAGGTTGTTCGACGGGGACACCTTCGGGGCGACGATCGTCGACCTCGCATAGCACCGAGGAGGAACGGCCATGCGGATCGGGGACGCGGCGGCAGCGGCGGGCACCACGCCCAGGGCACTGCGCTTCTACGAGCAGCGGGGGCTGCTGCCGCCGCCGCCCCGGTCCGCCTCGGGCCAGCGCGAGTACGGGCCGACCGAGGTCGCCCGGGTGCGGGCGATCCGCCGGCTGCTGGCCGTCGGGCTGACCGTCGACGACCTGGCCAGCCGCCCGCACCGCCTGGACCTGCTCACCGAGGAGCCGCCGCGCCGCTGCTCGGACTCCCCCGGCCTGGAGACCTTCGCCCCGGTGGTCACCGCCCGGCTCGCCGCCCTGGACGCCGAGATCGCCCGGCTGACCGCCCTGCGCGAGCGCCTCGCCCGGCACGTCGCCGCCGGGGGCGCGGACCTGCCGGGCTGACCCGGTCCACCATCCGGAACACGGCGCGCCCGGAACGCGGCTCGCCCGGAACGCCGCGACGGGGGAGGCGCTGTCTCTTATAAACAACTCCCAGCCCACCAAACACCC
>NZ_JBHWIO010000090.1:0-36079 GCF_042732075.1 Kitasatospora sp. NPDC059812 | reverse complement strand
CGCCACCAGCAGCAACGACTGACACATCCGACGAGACTACGGATGGCCCACAACTGAACCGCCGAACCCGGCCTCACATTGAGCCGTCGCCGACACTACCGCGACTTCGTCTCCACCTACGGTGGTGGGTCGATCAATTGCTCGCTCTCCATAGGGCTGCCGCTGGAGGTTGCCCAAGGCCCTCGCGGTCCCCTGAGCTTCGAAGAGCTGATCGAGTGCGGGTATGAGCTGCTCGACCTGGAACCCGACGATGGCCCGGCCCTGCGGGGGAGGATCTCGTGGGCCGTGGATTGCAGCGCCAGCCAGGCGTTCTGGGACACCACGGATCCGGATCCCGACAGATGGACCACCCTCGTACTCACCCGCGATGGTGACTGGGTCGCGTACGACTGCGGCATGGTCGACTTCCTCGTGGGGTTCCTGACCGGCGAGATCAGTCCTCAGCCCATGGGCATGTTCTCCCCGGACCAGCCGGTCTTCCTGAACTGGCGGGAGGAACGACGCCTCAAGGAGGCGGGCATCGATCCCTGGCCTCACCTCTGACTGTCCGAGCCGGCACAAGGAGTTCCTCGCCCCCGACCTGACGGGTGCCCTGTCGGCTGCTGCGAAGCCAGGTGCTCCAGTGGTCGATCTCGGCCACGGCGCTGCAGGGCTGTTGGTAGATTCCTGGCGTGAGTGAGCAACTGCCCGGCGGTGGGATCGAGCTGTCGGCCGACGAGGTCGCGGCCCTCGACGACAGGTGGTCGTCGTGCTGGACGCCGGAGGAGGTCGCGCGGCGGTTGGCGGGGGTCGGCACGCCGTGGTGTGTGGCTGCGGGGTGGGCGCTGGACCTCTTCCGGGGCGGGCAGGTGCGTGCGCACGGGGACATCGAGATCGCGATTCCGGCCGCGAGCTTTCCCGAGGTCCGCAGCCGCTTCCCCGGGTACGTCTTCGACGCGGTGGGCAGCGGCCGGATCTGGGAGGACGCCGCACCGGGGGTGCTGGCCGCCACCCATCAGACCTGGCTGCGCGATCCGGCCACCGGTGACTACCTGCTCGATGTGTTCCGCGAGCCGCACGACCGGGACGTCTGGATCTGCTGGCGCGATGAGAGGATCCGCTTTCCCTACAGCGAGATCATCCGCCACACGGCAGATGGCATCCCGTACCTGGCGCCCGAGCTGGTCCTGCTGTTCAAGGCCAAGCACCTCCGCCGGAAGGACCAGGCGGACTTCGACACGACCGTCCCGCTGATGACCCCGGCGCAGCGCGAGACCCTGGCCGAGCTGCTCGCCTGCGTCCACCCCGGGCATCCCTGGCTCGCGGACCTGTAGCCCCCGCGCCGACGGCTCGCAACGGCGGGACGTGGCCCCTGCGGCGGGGCCGGCGCCGCGCAGTGGTCGGCGCGGGGGCTTACTGGGTCTGCGGGGAACGTCAGCGGACGACGTCGAAGACCTGCTTCTGCAGACCGTTGGGGTAGACCTCGTGCTCGACGAGCGTCAGCTTCTGGGTGTCCTTGTCCGTCGTGCTGAACAGGCGCTTGCCCGCGCCGAGCAGGAGCGGGAAGACGAGCAGGTGGTAGCGGTCGACCAGACCGGCGTCGGAGAGGGCCTGGTTCAGGGTCGCACTGCCGTGCACGATGATCGGGCCGCCCTCGGTCCGCTTCAGTGCGGCAACCTCGTCGAGTGAGCGCAGGATCGTGGTCTCGCCCCAGTTCGACACCAGGTCGTCCTCGGCGAGGGTGGTGGAGACGACGTACTTCGGCATCACCTTGTAGTCGGCGAAGTCCGCCATGTCGGGCCACACCGAGCTGAAGGCCTCGTAGCTGACCCGTCCCAGCAGCATCGCGGTGGCCTCCTGCTGCTCCCGCCCCTTGATCTCGAAGGCCTCGGGAAGGAACTCGATGTCCTTGAAGGTCCAGCCGGAGTTCCGGTAGCCGGACTCCCCGCCCGGGCCTTCCACAACGCCGTCGAGTGAGATGAAGGCGGTGCTGATCAGGGTGCGCATCTCTGGTTCCTCGGTGTCTCGGGTCTGGATTCTTCCGGGTCTGCCGACCTGGTCGGCATCGGACGCCCTGCTGCCGGCCGCCGATGTGATCAAGGTAGCCGGGCCGGTCGAACCAGGCCACCAGCCGGGGCCGCGGTGCGTTGCCGTCAGCCCCTGGGGAACTCGCCGCCGTCCACGACGAGATTGCTCCCCGTCAGCCAGCCAACCAGCCAGCCAACTCGCCCGGCCGGACAGGAGGAACAGCACCGCGTCGGCGATGTCGTCGGGTTGGCCGTCGCGCCCCAGCGGGGGAGCGGTGGTGTCCTGGCCCGGCCCCGCGTCCAGGCGTGCCCACTGCTCGCGCGTCGCTAGGCGCTATAGGGGCGGCCTATGGCGTGCCGGTTCCGTCGTACGCCGTCGCCAGCCGCTCACCCTGCGGCCCCGACGTGCTCAGCGGCCACCCGCGCGTGACTGTTTGACGTTACGTCAGATGTGGTGTGTGGGTTGAGAGTTGGGGAAGTGAGGCGCCGAGGGCGCAACGGCGGCGCGTTCGTCAACTTTTACTTTCCCCCGCCCGCCCCCGCATAGTGACGGCCCGAACCCGAGAGGAGGCCCGTCGTGCCGTACAGCGATGACCGTGCCGAGTGCCAGGTGCAGGCGGAAAACGTGCAGGTGAGGGCCGTGTGCGCCGAGTACGACCGGCGCCTGGAGCAGGCGCGCGCCGAACTGGCCTGTACCCTCGCCGCGCCCGCCGACGGCGCCGGGGCCGTGTACGAGCGGGACGTGGCGGCCGCGCGGTGGGCCGGGGAGGTACGCCGCCTGGAAGGCGCCGGCCACGGGCTGGTGTTCGGCCGCCTCGACACCGCCGACGGCACCGCGCTGCGGATCGGGCGCCTGGGCCTGCACACCGAGACGGACGAACTGCCGCTGCTGGTGGACTGGCGGGCCGAGGCCGCCAGGCCCTTCTACGAGGCCACGCCCGTCCACCCGATGGGCCTGCGGCGCCGGCGCCACCTGCGTCTGGACGGCCGCACCGTCGCCGCCGTCAGCGACGAACTGCTGGACGGCTCCGACCCCACCCGCGAGGACGTGATCGGCGACGGCCCGCTGCTGGAGGCCCTGTCGGCCCGGCGCACCGGACGCATGGGCGCCGCGGTCGCCACCCTCCAGGCCGAGCAGGACGCGATCGTCCGCTCCCGCCACCGGGGAGTGACGGTGGTGCAGGGCGGCCCCGGCACCGGAAAGACGGTGGTGGCCCTGCACCGCGCCGCGTACGTGCTGTACGCCTTCCCGCGCGCCGCCGAACGCGGCGTCCTCGTGCTGGGCCCCAATGCCCGCTTCCTGGACTACATCTGTCAGGTGCTGCCCTCGCTCGGCGAGAACGACGTCGCCCTGGCGACCTGCGCCGACCTCGCCCCTGCGACCCCCGGCCCGGCGGCGCCCGAGGAGCCGCAGACCGCCCGCCTCAAGGGCGACCCCGCCCTCGCCGACGCCCTGGCCGCCGTGGTCCGCGCCCACCAGGCCCCGGCGGCGGACGGCCTGGCCATACGGGTCGGCCAAGAGGAGGTGCACCTGCCGCAGTCCGACCTCGCCGTCGCCGCCCGCGCCGCCACCGCCGACGGCCTCGCCCACAACCGCGCCCGGAGCCTGTTCAAGGACCTGCTGGCCGACGCCCTCACCCGCGCCCTCGAACGCGACACCGCCGACACCCTCGACCAGCTCGACGCCGAGGTCGCCCAGCTCACCGGCCTCAACCTCGACCGCGTCGCCGCCGCCGACCTGCGCCGGCTCGGTCTCGACGGCTCATGTGTTCGCAGCGCCCCGGGTACCGATGATGCCCCGGGTACCGACGGCACCTTCGACGCCGAGGCCGTTCGCGCGGCCCTGCTGGACGACCCGCACCTCGACCGCGTCCTCGACACCCACTGGCCCACCCTCACCCCGCACGACGCCGTCCGCGCCCTGCTCACCGACCCCGCCGCCCTCGCCGCCCACCTGCCCCACCTCTCCGACGACCAGCGCGCCCGCCTGCTGCGCGCCCCCGACGCCCCGTGGACCGACGCCGACCTTCCGCTGCTGGACGAGGCCGCCGCCCTGCTCGACGGCCCCCCGCAGCGCAGTTGGGGCCACGTCGTCGTCGACGAGGCCCAGGAACTCACCGCGATGCAGTGGCGCGCCGTGCTGCGCCGCTGCCCCACCCGCTCGATGACCGTCGTCGGCGACTTCGCCCAGGCCGGCCCCGCCGCCCAGGCCCGCGACTGGCACGAGGCCCTCCACCCGCACACCGGGAGCCGCTTCGACCTGCACACCCTGACCGTCAGCTACCGCACCACGCAGGAGATCCTCGCCGCCACCACCGACCTGCTCGCCCGCATCGCCCCCGGCCAGGCCCGCGCCCGCGCCATCCGCCACGGCGAACCCCCGCGCACCCTCACCGCCCCGGCCCACGGCCTCGCCGCCGCCGTCCTGGCCGAACTGTGCGCCCAGACGGCCGCCCACCCCGGCGACCTCCTCGCCGTGGTCTGCGCAGACGCCCGCCTGCCGGAGCTGGAGGCCGCCGGCCTGCCCGGACACGTCCGCCTCGTCCCCGCCTCCGAGGCGCGCGGCCTGGAGTTCGACGCCGTCCTCGTCGTCGACCCCGACCAGATCACCGCCGCCCGCCCGGCCGGCGAACGCGACCTGTACGTCGCCCTCACCCGTGCCACCCGCCGCCTGTGCATGCTCAGGACTGCAGGGTAGGCCGGGCGGGGGCGGGTTCGGCCCGGTAGACGGTGAGGTGCCGGCCGGGGCGCTGGGTACCCGGGCGGCACCGCCTACCCCGCTCCGGCGCATGCCTCCGCCTCCGCCAGGTACCGCGCCACCGGGCCCAGCGTCAGCATTCCACTGGCGGCGCCGGCATGTTCCGCACGGGCACCGCGCAGGGCAGCCCCGGCGCGTGCGGCGATTCCGGGCTCGCCGAGGCGTACGGCGGCGCGGGCGGTCAGGCACCACATGGCCTCCTGCATGTGGTCACGCGCCGGTTCGGGCACCGCGGCGAGCGCGGTACGGGCCTCCTCGACCCGGTCCTGGGCCAGCAGCACGAGGGGGCGCGCCCAAGCCCGGTACGGGCCCCAGTCGAGGTGCGGGTCGGTGGGCGCGGGCCGGTCGTGCAGCAGGCGCAGCCCGAGGAGCGCGAGCGCGAACAGGCCGCGGTGTAGCCCCGGCATTCCGGCCTGCTGGAGGGCGTTCTCGGCGGCCCGGTAGTGCGCTGCGGCCGTGGCGGCGCTCGGCCCGCCGGGTTCGGTGCTGCGGGAGGCCGTGGCCCGGGCCCGGAACCACCCGGTGAGGACGGGGACGAGGGGCGCCTCAGTGGTGGCGGCGAGCCGCTCGGCGGCCTCGGCGTGCGAGGCCGCGGCGTCGAGGTCCCCGAGGGCCGAGGCGGACTGGAGGCGGACGAGTCGGCCGAGTACGGCGAAGTTCGGCAGCTCGTGCCGGGCGGCCAGATCGAGGATCTCGGCGCCGATCCCGTCCCGTACCGCCGCGAGCCCGGGGCGGGCGAAGGACTGCAGGAACACCCCGTTGAGGGCGAAGACCAGCAGGGCGGGATCGGCCAGGCCCCGCGCCAGCGCCTCCGCCTGTTGTGCCGCCTGCCGCGCGCGCCCCAGCTCGGCCGCGGACAGGTCGGCGCTGCGGCTCTCGACGGCGACCGTGGCCAGGAGGCGGGCCGACAGGTCGGTGGGGCCGTCGGGGCTGCCGGGGCTGCCGGGGCCGCCGATGCCGAGCGCGGTGAGCGTGCGCTCGGCAGCCGCGACGACCGCGCGGGACTGCTCGGGGTCGTCGGCCCGGCTCCAGATGGCGGGCACGTCGTAGGCGCCGATGATCCGGGCGGTCAGGGAGAGGTCTCCCGTGCGTTCCGCCGCCTGAATGGCGGCGAGGCGGTCGCGTCGCGAGTGGACGAGGGCGTCGCCACCCGCCAGTGCGAGGGTGCGGGCCAGATCCACGGTGGTGCGCGGGCCGAGCCGGACGCCCGGGCCGCGCCACCCGGTACGGGCGCCTTCGAGGTTCACGGCCCCGTTGAGGATGTCCGTCTCCAGACGCCGGAGTTCGGCGCCAGGGTCGAGTCCGAGTTGATCGACGAGCATCGCGCGGGCGCGGCGGAGGGTGGCCAGCGCGTCGGCCTGGCGGCCCGCGCGGTACAGCGCGCGGGCCAGCAGCCCCCAGGCCGGCTCGCGCCACGGGTGTTCGGCGACGTGGGCGCCCAGTTCGGCGACGAGACCGGCCCCTTCACCGGAGTCACCGGAGTCACCGGAGTCACCGGAGTCACCGGAGTCACCGGAGTCACCGGAGTCACCGGAGTCACCGGAGTCATAGGAGTCACCGGAGTCGAGGAGGAGGCGGGCGCGCAGTTCCACCGCCTCCAGCCGCAGTTCCTCCAGCCGGGTCCGCTCGCGTTGCGCCCATGCGGCGCCGGTCACGTCGGCGTATGCGGGGCCGCGCCAGTCCTTGAGTGCCGCGCTGAGGTCGGCCGCCCTGGCGAGGTCGGTCACCGTGTCGGGGTTGGGCACCGTGTCGGGTCCGGTCACTGTGTTAGGGCGGCGGCGGGCGCGGGCCAGGGTGTCCTGGAAGCGGTGGGCGTCCACGTCCTCACGCGGCAGGCGCAGCGCGTAGCCGGGCCCTTCGGTGACGATGACGCGCGGCGCATCGCGGGGCGGCCGGTCGGGTTCGAGGGCGCGGCGCAGCGCGGCGACGAACGTACGCAGAGCGCCCACGGCGCGGGCCGGTGGATCGGTCCACAGGTCGTCGACGAGGGTGTCGGTGGTGACCATCCGCCCCTCGGCGGCGACGAGCCGGGCGAGCACCTCCCGATGGCGGGGGCCGCCCAGGTCGATCGGGCTGCCGTCGTCGCGGAGGGCTCGCACGGCACCGAGCACGTCGATTCGCATGCCCCCATCCTCCGTGCCGGGGGTCGGCTGCGCTTGACCGTACTGATCGGCTGCTGATCGGCCCGTAGTGACCGGTCTGTGCTGGCGGCCGGTACTGATCCGTTGCTGATCGCCGTCGCCCAGGCTGGTCCGGTCAGCCCCCGACCGACAAGGATGGCCCTTCATGACGCTCACCATTCCCGGCTTCGACCCCGTCCGCCTGCCCGGTGCGGACGGGGTGGAGCTGGCTGCCGCCGTCGGCGGCAGCGGGAGCCCGGTCGTGCTGTTGCACGGTTTCCCCCAGACCCACCTGATGTGGCGCCACGTTGCCCAGCGGCTCGCCGACGAACACACGGTGATCTGCCCTGACCTGCGGGGCTACGGCGCCAGCGACAAGCCGGCGGCCACCGACCCCGAGGTGTACGCCAAGCGCACCATGGCCGCCGACGTCGTGACCCTGGCGGCCGCCCTCGGCCACGAGCGCTTCGCCCTCGTCGGCCACGACCGGGGCGCCCTGGTCGCCTTCCGGGCGGGGCTGGACCACCCTGAGACCGTCACGCACCTGGGCATCCTCGACGTCGTGCCGACCCTCGACATGTGGAACGTCCTGCACGGCGTCCCGGCGGCGGTCGGCTACCACCTCTTCCTGATGGCGCAGCCGCCGGGCCTGCCGGAGACGATGATCGCCAACAGCGCGGACGCGTTCTTCGGTTCGTTCCTCGACTCCTGGGCCAACGACGCGACCGCCGTTCCCGAGGATGTCCGTGCCGAATACCTGCGGGCGAGCGCGGCGGCGGTGACGTCGATCGTCGCGGACTACCGGGCCTCGGCGGGCATCGACGTCACGCACGACCGAGCGGACCTGGACGCGGGGTCGCAGCTGGCCATGCCCGTGACGGTCGTCCAGCAGGACTGGGGCGCGCAGCTGGGCTACGACGCGGCCGCGGTGTGGAAGGCGTGGGCGCCGGACCTCGACCACCGGCTGACCCGGGCGGGGCACTTCATGGCCGAGGAGGCTCCCAATGAGATCGCGGAGGCGATCCGGGAGCTGCTGGCCCGCTGAACCTCCCCTTCCCGGCTCGCCGACTGACTGACCGACCGACTGGGCCACGGTCGGTCGGTCGGCGAGCCTTGGGCTTTCTCGGTGGTCGGGAACCTCTTCCCGTGTCGGGTACCCGCCCGGGTCGGTGTCAGGCGTGGGTGCCGTCCGCCGGGGGCTCGTCGGCGAGCTCGGCGAGCTCGGCGAGCTCGGCGGCGTAGCGAGTGGCGGCCTCCGCCAGCTTGCGGGTCTTCCGGTCCGGTTTGTCGCCGAGGTGGGCGGCGACCGCGCGGCGGGCGTCTTCGAGGGTGCCGCCGAGGTCGCCGCCGAGCAGTTCGCGGGTGATCACCAGGGAGTTGTCCGCGGCCGTGTACTGCCGGGACATCCGTAGCTGGACCTCGTCCATGCCCTCGCGCGCGAGCACCTCCCGCAGTTCCTCGATCAGCGGGGCCAGCCACTGGGCGCGCAGTGCGTACTCGCCGTGGTCGGCGAAGGTCGCGTGGAGCCCGGCGAGCAGCTGCGCCGGGTACTCCTCCACGGGTCCGGTGAACTGCGGGTAGTCCTTGGCGAATTCGTCCCAGTCGACGTAGAGCCCGGAGATCTGCTCCGGGAGGAGCGGGCAGCGCGACCAGGTCTCGTCGGACTGGGTGAAGACCTGCCGCAGCAGGTCGTAGGGCACCTCGGCGGTGCGCGAGAGCAGGATCGCGTCGTAGAGGTCCTTGCCCTGGGGGTGGTCGTCCGAGGCCAGCCAGAGGATCTTCCACGCGAGGGAGAGCTGTGGCGTGGCGGCGAACAACCGGCCCGTGACGCCGGGGAGCTGGTAGGACTCCGGGGGGACGGGCAGGTGTTCGGTGAAGACGAAGTCCAACTGGACGGTCCCGCCCGGGACGCCGGGTGCCGACCACGGCAGGACGAGCCGGCGCCCGGGAATCCGGCTGTACGTCCAGATCTCGTCGCTGACCGCCTGGTCCGCGTGCAGCCGCACCGCGCCCGAGAGCCGTTCGGCGTCGGCGGCGAGCTCCTCGAACATGCGGTCCGTGCGCTCGTCCTCTAGCTGCCAGTCCGTCGGGCGGACCACGAAGTCCAAGTCCCCCGGCTCCCGCGCCTGCTCGCCGTACCAGGCCCGCAGCAGGACGCTCCCGCGCAGGACCAGGTGCTCGGGCCACTGCGAGCCGGCGACGGCGGACAGTACGGTGTTCAGCGCCTCGCGCCGCGCGGCGAGCCACGGTTGGGCGAGCTGCGGGTCGGTGAAGGCGGGTTCACTGGGCCGCAGGGCCCGGGTGTACCCGGCGAGGGCGGGGTCGAAGACCGGCTGCTGGCTCACCGCCTCGTCGTCGATCGGCCGGACGCTCCTGGGCAGGCCCCGATCCTCGCGGACGTCCTCCGGCGGTGGCTGCCGGGGAAGCCGGACGCCCTGCCACGGCCCGTATTGCAGTTCCTCCCACGCCACTGGCGACTGGGGCTGGTCCTCGGTCATCGCGGGTCTCCCTCTTGCTCTTGCTCTTGCTCGTGCTTCTGTTCGCGTTCGTGGTTCTGCTCGTGCTCGTGCTCGCTGATCCATCCCTCGTCCAGGGCCTCGTCGCTGTCCACGGCGACGAACTCGCGTTCCACTGACACCACCTCGCGACCGTCGGCGGCAAGGCCTCGGAGCAGCGCGTCCAGGCGGTGGCCCGCGGTGCCCAGGCCGACCAGGCGGCACCGCTGGGTCACGAACCACTCGCGCCGGCCGTCGTCGCGTATTCGGCGCGGGTTGTGCGACAGGTGCGCGCCGTGGCGGACGGCCAACTCGGCGAGGTCCGCGAGGCGGGCGGGGTCGGCGAGGTCGGTCGTGGGAAGCGGGTCCGGGAGCAGCAGCTTGACGTGGTGTTCGAAGTACCGGCGCTCCCCGTGCGGCACGGCGTCCTCGTCCGAGACCGGCACACCCTCCGCCCACGGCGTGGCCTCGATCTTCGTCCGCAGGACCGTGAACCCGGCCCGAGCCAGCCGGCCCGTGGTGCGGGACGTCGCCGCAGTGACCTCGTCCAACGAGCCGTTGGCGCGCAGGGTGAGCATCGGCTGCGAGGGCGCCGCACCGCGCGCCAGCAGGATGTGGGTGAACTTCAGGCCATGACCGTCGGCCCACCCGGCCAGCGCCTCGGCGGCGCCGGGCTCCACGGTCAGGTGCACCTCGAAGTCACCCCGGAGGTCGGGGTGATCTGACTGATCGTCATGGTGTTGGTCAGGACGGATGGCGAGCATGGGAGCATCCTGCCAAGCCCCTATGACAACGCCTCGCGCGCCCGGGTGCGCAGCGAGCTGATCCCCTCCGCGCGAGTCCGTGACCTTCTGTTCTTGTTGCCGAAGCTCCGCTGGCCAGCCGGACCGGCCTTCGGTGGTTGATGCTGGTCAGCGGCGTTCTTGGCCCTCATGCGCCGTGGATGTGCCCTCGTCGTTTCCGCATCGGTCTCCAGCGCCGTCCGCCGAGGGCGGGGTTGCTGTGTCGGTGGGTCAGTTGGTGGCGGGCGAGTTGTTGGTGCTGCGGTCGTCGAGGACGATGTGCGGCTGGTGCAGGCGGTCGGTGCCGGCCTGCTCGTCGGCGGGCCGGGTGCTGTTGATGACGGCGGCGATGCGCTCGTAGCTGGTGACGGCGAGGGCCCACGTTCCGATGCTGGTGCCGATGCCGCCGCCGACTCCGCTGTAGGCGGTTTCCCGGAGCGCGTTGAGGAGGGCGATGGTGCTGGGGCCGGACAGGATCGTGTCCTCGTTGCCGTCGTTGACCGGCTTCGAGAAGTGGTCGGCGCCCTCGGCCTGGGCGGCCAGGAAGTCCCAGGTCTCGGGGTGGCAGGAGATCGCGACGGTCTTCACGGCTGCGGCCTTGAGAAGGGTGTTGACGTGGTTCTCCCAGAGGAAGGGCTCCGGGATGAGACCGGACACGTCGTCGGCGCGGCCGCTCGGGAGGTCGTCGATGACGGCTTGGTTCGGCGCGACTGCTTCCGTGTTCTCCAGATCGACCTTCGTGTCCTGCTCCGTGGGGCCGGAGGGACGGTACAGGTCTGCGAGTTGGGCGGCCACCTGGGCGGCGACCTCGGCGGCGATCTGGCTGAGCTGGTCCTTGGTGAGGACGTGCGGGGCGGTCGGCGCGTCGTCGGCAGGGGTGGTCTCGGACACGGTTGTCTCCTCGCTGTCGGATTCCGCGGCCTCGCCGGTCACGGAGGGGGAGGCCGGCTCTGCGGCGTGCTCTGCGGCCTGCTCGGATGCCGGGGGCTCGGCGCCGGGGAGTTCGTTGGTACCGGGGGAGTTGCTGCTGGCATCACCGCCGGGCGGGTGAGCGGCTTCCGTCGGCTGGCCCGCGGCCTCGGGGGAGTCGATGGCGACCAGGGGCGCCTCGGCGGGGCCGCCGTCCAGGGAGGCACGACCGCTGCTCTGCCGAGTGCTGAGTTCGTTGCGCAGGTTGCCCAACTGGCGGTGGAGGCTGCGGTTGTCCTGGTGGGCGCGGCTGGTTTCCTGCTGCCCTCTGGCGATCGCCTCGAAGAACTCGTCGCGGTGTTCGCTCAGGCCGGCCGCCAGTGTCGCGGTGAGTTCGGCTCGCAGGCTGTCGGTGTGGTTGCGGATCTCCTCCAGGCCGGCCTGAAGGGCCGTCCCGACTTCTGCGCGTAGCAGTTCGACCTGGTGGGCGGTGCCCCTCGCCATGTCCCCTCCTGATCTCGCGCACCCGTAGGGGTGGCGGCGGGTACAGCGTGGCGGCAAGGGCCCGTGCGCGATGAGCGGATCGGTGGGACTGTCGAGAACGCGTCGATCACCGTCTGAAATCGGATCATCACGCAGATGTGTCACATTGTCGGTTGATAGACCGAATGGAGCGTCATGCTGCTGTTCGTCACGGTGCGGACTCCTTGTCGGAGTTCCGGAGGATGTCGGTGGTCCAGGCCGGCCTGATCGCGTGCCAGCTGTACCGGTAGCCGTTGGTGCCGTGGTGGGGCGTGGTGAGGATGTGGTGGAACTCGCACCATGCGGCGAACTCCCGCCAGGAGCAGCCGGGAAGACCGCGTTGCTCGGGATGGCGGTTGTAGGCGGCTACGGTCCGCCGGATGGTGTCCTCGGGCAGGGGGCCGGCGGTCATGGCGATGGTGACGATGATCTTGGCGAGGTCGTAGCCGAAGGGGGCGAGGGTGAGGGAGTCGAAGTCGATGACGGCGACCGTGGTGTCGGTGATGAGGAAGTTGCGCGGGTTGGCGTCCTTGTAGAAGGCGGCGGGCATGGTGGCGGCCTGCTCCAGCCAGTCGTCGATCGCGTCGGGGGTCAGGAGCGGGGCCGGCACGGTGCCGGTGGCCAGCAGCCGGTGGAGGCGCTCGCGGCGGCTGTCGGCGAAGTCGGCGATGGTGACCTCGGCGGTCGCGACGTCGGCGGTCGTGGCGTCGCCGCTGGTGTGGTCGGTGCTGGTGTGGGGTGTGTTCAGGTGGGCGGCGTGCAGGTCGTGGGTGTGGGCGGTGGTGTGCTGGTGGCCGAGGAGGTCGGCCAGGGTCAGCAGGTCGTCGGGGGTGCCGTGGTGGCCGTCGAGGTGCTCGAAGTCGATCGCGGTGGGGTGGATGTGGACGACTTGGGGGATGCGCACGTCGGGGTTGGCGCGGGCGATCCAGCGGTGGTGGGCCAGGGAGCGCTGCTGGGTGTGGGGGTCCGTGAATGTCTTGGTGAAGATCCGCATCATCGTGTGTGCTCCTCCTCAAACGTGGCCACACCGGCCCCGCAGGCCCGCGCTGCTACAAGGACGGTACCGGCGCACGGTGGACGTTCACAGGTGGCGTCGGCACGGTACGAACAGCTGCGAGTCGCTCATTTGAAGTGTTCTGGGGCCGGCGCTGGGCTGCGGCCGCGTGCCTGAACTCGGCGCTGGGGAAGGGCTATCCGACAGTGGCCAGTCTCCCCAGGTTCATGCCGGCGGTCGTCGCGGCCCGCAGGGCCGTCCTGGCGCAGGCCACACCGCGGCGGGTGGCCGCCTCGCCCCCACCGACGGCGGGCGTTCGTGTGCCGAGGCCTGCGCATGTGCGGCAGATGCCGGGGTGGGGGACTGGGTCGTGGCATTTGGTGCACTCGGTGTAGCGGGTTGCTGTGGGTCGTTCGGCGGGTTGGTCGGGTGGCATCTTGTGCTGCAGGCGGTAGCGGAGTACGGCGGTTGCCGAGTGCATCGGGGTGGGCAGGCCCGGCAGCAGGGCTTGGGCGAGGTCGGTGGGTGTGCTGCCGCGTTCGAGCCATTGGGCGACCAGGGGTGCGAGTTCGTGTGCTTCGGCTTCGCCCAGGTGCAGGCGTGGTTCGGGGCGGATGACTCGGAACAGGGTGGCGACCGCGTCGCGGAGTTGTTCGTCCGGTGTGTCGTCTTCGGCGGCTTCCTCCCGCCTTTCCGTCCCCGGGGTGCTGACGGGTTCTCGGGACTGCCGGGAGGGGTGGGTGGGTTCTTTCGCCGGGTTCTTTACCAGGGCGTCAGCGCCGCCGGTGGTCGCTTCACCGGGCGCCGGACGGGTGGCACCCGGCGGCATCAGCTGCGGGGTGTCGTAGACGTGGGTCTCGGTGATGATCGTGCCGTCGGGCATCCGGATCTTCTCGACCCGGTAGAAGCCCGCCTCGGTCAGTTCCTTGAGCGCCTTGCGGATGGCGCCGCGCCCCTGGGGGCTGGTGTCGGCCATGTGCCGGCCGTCCTCGCGCCAGCCGTCCGGGCGGGAGAGGAGGTCGGCGAGCAGACCGCGAGCGGTGTAGGACAGCCGCCGGTACTGCAGCATGGTGTTGGGCAGCACCGTGAAATCGCGCACGTGGGCGCTACGATGGACACGCATTGGGAGTTCTGTCTCCTGATGCCGGACCCCGGAGCGTTGGCGCGCTGCCGGGGTCACCTATTTGTGGTTAGGGCACGGAACGTAGCACGCACACCGATCGAAGGTCGACACGGTCGGCGAGCGCTCACGTTCACACGTCAGTCGGTCAAGAACGGCCTCTCCTTGATCGCCGATTGACAGTCAGATTCCCCGAGGCTGCCGACAGAAAGGCGCTGGCCTGCACCGTGTGGTGCAGGCCAGCGCTCACATGCACAACCCCGGCCCGAACCGCATGAACCAACAGGTCAGAGCACACACCGATCTGCGCTCCGGCCTTCTGCAACAAGCTTCAGGGCCGGTGCGGGCCCGGGGGTTCGGGCGGTCAGGCCCAGGGGGGTTTGCCGGTTCCCTCGGCCCACAGGGCCAGTGCCCGCCGGTCGATGGCGTGGATGCCGACGTTCGCGCAGAACGCGGCGGCGGCCTTGGTGAACGAGCTGGTCGTCACCACGGCCGCCAGGTCGCAGCGGTGGACGTCGCGGTAGGTGCCGTTGACCTTCTGGACGTCCTGGGAGCCGACGGAGGTCCGTGGCCCGTACCGCTTGGCCTGGATGAGGAGCCGCTGTCCGGACGGGGTGGTGGCCAGGACGTCCGCCGCGAGGTCGCCGGCCCCGCCGACCACCGTCACCTTCGTGCACCCGTCCCGCCTGCACAGGTCCGCCAGCGCGTGCTCGAACGCCTTCGGACTCATGGTCAGGAACGGGCCGATGTGCCGCAGCTGCGCCGTGCGCGCAGCCAGCTCCCGCCGCCGGGCCAGTTGCCGCAGGCGCAGCACGACGGCGCACACCACCAGGCCGACGGCCAGCAGCGCGGCGACCAGGAGCAGGTGGTGGGCCAGCCACGTCAGCACGAACGACACCACGGCGACCGCGACCAGCGCCGCGATGCCCAGCGTCAGCGCGTTGTCCCGGGCCTGTTGTGCGCGGCGGGCGGCAGTGGACCGGCGTCGTCGTACGGGCCTACGGGCCACGGTGTTCCCCCCTCGGACCATGGTGTGGACGCGAGCGTAGAAGCAGCCGCCGCCCGGCCGCCGACGGTCCCGGCGAATTCGGACGGCTGCGGGCCCGAGTTGTCCGGATCTCGGTGGCCGGTGGCTGGCGGCTGGTGGCCGGTGGCTGGCGGCCGAACGCCCGGTGTCGGGGTGCGCCCGGCGTGTAGGGCTGCCCCGGGCTACCGATGGGCTCTCACGCGCGAGGCTGGATGCCGAGGTCGGTGAGCAGGCCGCGGATCCGGGTCTCGATCTGGTCGCGGATCGGGCGGACGGCATTCACACCCTGGCCGGCCGGGTCGTCCAACTTCCAGTCGAGGTAGCGCTTGCCGGGGAAGTACGGGCAGGCGTCGCCGCAGCCCATGGTGATCACCACGTCGGAGGCCTGCACGGCCTCGGCGGTGAGGATCTTCGGTACCTCGGCGGAGAGGTCGATGCCGACCTCGGCCATGGCCTCGACCACGGCGGGGTTCACGGTGTCGGCGGGGGCGGAGCCGGCGGAGCGGACCTCGACCCGGCTGCCTCCGAGGTGGGTGAGGAAGGCGGCGGCCATCTGGGAGCGTCCGGCGTTGTGGACGCAGACGAAGAGCACGGACGGCTTGGGCTCAGGCACGGGCGGAACCTCCGGGAGTGGCGGGCTGCGGGAAGAGGCGGCGGGCGGCGAGGGCGACGTGGACGAGGCCGATGAGGACGGGCACCTCGATGAGGGGGCCGACGACTCCGGCGAGGGCCTGGCCGCTGGTGGCGCCGAAGGTGGCGATGGCGACGGCGATGGCCAGTTCGAAGTTGTTGCCCGCGGCGGTGAACGCGAGTGTGGTGGCCCGCGGGTGGTCCAGGCCCACCGCGCGGCCGAGGAACAGGGAGCCGGTCCACATGAGCGCGAAGTAGACCAGCAGGGGCAGCGCGATCCGGGCGACGTCCCACGGCCGGGAGGTGACGGCCTCGCCCTGGAGGGCGAACAGGATGACGATCGTGAACAGCAGTCCGTACAGGGCGAAGGGGCCGATGCGCGGGAGGAGCGTGCCCTCGTACCAGGTGCGGCCCTTGGCCTTCTCGCCCAGGCGGCGGGTGAGGTAGCCGGCGGCGAGCGGGATGCCGAGGAAGATCAGCACGCTGCGGGCGATCTCCCACACCGACACGTCGAGGGCGGTCTGTTCCAGGCCGAGCCAGCCGGGCAGGACGGACAGGTAGAACCAGCCCAGCGCACCGAAGGTGACGACCTGGAAGACGGAGTTGAGGGCGACGAGGACAGCGGCGGCCTCCCGGTCGCCGCAGGCCAGATCGTTCCAGATGATCACCATGGCGATGCAGCGGGCGAGGCCGACGATGATCAGCCCGGTGCGGTACTCCGGCAGGTCGGGCAGGAGGAGCCAGGCGAGGGCGAACATCAGCGCCGGGCCGACGATCCAGTTCAGCAGCAGGGAGGGGACGAGGAGGCGGCGGTCGCGGGTGACGGTGTCGAGACGGTCGTAGCGGACCTTGGCGAGCACCGGGTACATCATCACCAGCAGGCCGAGCGCGATCGGCAGCGAGACGCCGGAGACGGTCACCTTCGCCAGTGCGCCCCCGAGGCCGGGCACCAGGCGGCCCAGTCCGATGCCGAGGCCCATCGCGGCCAGGATCCACAGCGCGAGGTAGCGGTCCGTGAACGACAGCCGGGCCGCGACTGGAGCGTTTGGCCTGGTTGGCCTGGTTGGCCTGGTTGGCCTGGTTGGTGCGGTTGGCGGGGTTGGCGTGTTCGGCGCGTTCGGCGCGTTTTGGGTGCTCACGAGGTGGCCCCGGCGGGTGCGGGCAGGGGCTCGGCCGCCGGGCGGGTCAGGATGCTGGCGAGGCGGTCGGTCATCTCGGGGACCAGCCGGTAGTACACCCAGGTGCCCCGGCGCTCGCAGTCGATCAGCCCGGCCTGCCGCAGCAGCTTCAGGTGGTGGGAGATCGTCGGCTGGGACAGGTCGAAGGCCGGGGTCAGGTCACACACGCACACCTCGCCCCCGGCCCGGGAGGCGATCATCGACAGCAGCCGCAGCCGCACCGGTTCGCCCAACGCCTTGAACACCCGTGCTAGTTCCACGGCCTGGTCCTCGTCCAGTGGGGCGGTCAGCAGCCCGGGGCAGCATCCGTCCGCGTCGTCGTCCTGGCCTAGCACTCGAAGTTCCTGATTCGACATACGTCTATGTTGACGAACTTCGATCCAGGGCGCAAGGTTGCATCGGCAGATATCAATCCAGCCTGTGAGGACACCCGCATCGACCATCTCGGCGTCGAAGTCGCCACCACCGACCAGGTCACTGCGGCCACCGCCCGCCTCACGGACGCCGGCCTCGCCACCAACCAGCAGCACTCCCGTCACCACGGCCTCGGGGATTGCCGCAGCAGAGCCGACCGGACGGCCGGACCGTTCAGCGGGGCGGGTGGCCGATCGGGTGGCCGGTGGGGCGGGGGAAGCCGTGGCGGTGGGCGGCGGCGGTGACGGTCAGGGCGGCGGCGAGCAGGGCCAGGGCGGACCAGGGCAGCGTGCTCGGGCCGCCGTGGTCGAGGAGGAGGCCGCCCGCGAGCGCGGCGCCGGCGATGCCGAGGTTCCAGCAGGTGACGAGCAGGGACTGGGCGATGTCCCCGGCCGGGCCGGCCGCGTCGGCCACCGCCGTCTGCAGGAGGGTGGCGGCGCCGCCGAAGGCGAGACCCCAGACCGCGGCGCTGCCGTAGACGGGCCAGGAGGTGCCGGTGAGCAGGGCGGCGGCGACGGTCAGGGCCGCGGCGGAGAGCAGGGCGCAGGCGGCGATCGTCAGGGTGCGCAGGTGGCGGTCGATCAGCGCCCCGGTACCGAGGATGCTCACCAGGGAGGACAGTCCGAGGACGAGCAGGACGGTGTCGGTCCGGCCGCCGAGCCCCAGGGGTGCGAGGAGCGCCGCGACGTACGTGTAGAGCAGGTTGTGGGCGAGGACGAAGGCCGCCGTGACGGTGAGGACGGCCGCCACCCCCGGGATTCGCAGCACCTGCCGGACGGGGGTGCGGGCGTGGCCGGGCCGCCCCGGGACGGCCGGGAGTGTGACGAGCATCCAGGCGGTGAGTGCCACGGCGACGGCGCTCATCAGTCCGAAGGTGGTGCGCCAGCCCACCAGCGCCGCGACCAGGGTGCCGGCGGGCACGCCCACCGACAGAGCGACCGTCGAGCCGCCCATGGCGACGGCCATCGCCCTCCCGCGCTGCTCCGGCGCGACGATGCTGCGGGCGTACCCGGCCAGCAGGGCCCAGAGCAGGCCTGCGACCAGGCCCGCGGCGAAGCGCGCCGCCATGGTGAGGGGATAGTTCGTCGAGACCGCGGTGACGGCGTTGGCCGCGGCGAAGCCGCCGACGGACAGCAGCAGCAGGCGCTTGCGCGGCCAGCCGGCGGTAGCGGCGGTCAGCGGTATGGCGGCCGCGATGGAACCGGCCGCGTAGAGCGTGACGGACTGCCCGGCGCCGGACTGGCTGACGCCGAGGTCCGCACTCATCGCGGGCAGCACGCCGGCGGGCAGGGCCTCGGTCATGATGGTGACGAATCCGGCGGTGCTCAGGGCCAGCAGGCTGGGCCAAGGCAGCCGGGTGGCGGGCGGGTTCGAGGGGCTGGGGGAGTGAAGTTCGGGCATGGGCCCGATCGTCTATCCTTGACATCCATGTCAAGGTCCAGCCCGGAACGGCACCGGTCGGGCGTGAGGGTGGTCACATGCGTATCGGCGAACTCGCCCGGCTGACGGACACTCCTCCGCGCCTGCTGCGCTACTACGAGCAGCAGGGTCTGATCACCGCGCACCGCGAGGCGAACGGCTACCGCGCCTACGACGACTACCTCGTCGACCGGGTCCTGCAAATCCGCGGACTCCTGGACGCCGGACTGCCCACGCGGATCATCAGGCAGATCCTGCCCTGCCTGGACAGCCCGCGGACGATCCACTTCGCCGACGCCACACCGGAGATGATCGGCACCCTGGAGTCCGAGACGGAGCGGATGACCCGTCGGATCCAGTGCCTGACCCGTAACCGCGATGCCATCCGGGAGTACCTCACCGAGGTCAAGAGCCGGGCCTGAGGCGTGAGCCCGAGGTGTGCGTCTGAGGTGTGTGCCCGAGGTGTGAGCCGACGTCGGGATGCCTGTCGGCTTGACCTTGCCATTGGTGTGATGGTTGGACCCTTCCGTCATGACCGACTCCGCCATCCGGCACCTCGAATTCGGCGACGGCACACCGCTCGTCATGATCCACGGCTACACCGTCGACCACCGGGTCCTGCTCCCCGTCGAACCCGCCTTCGCCGACCGCCCCGGGTGGCGGCGGCTCTACCTCGACCTCCCCGGCCACGGCACAAGCCCCCGGCTGCCGGGGACGACGTCGGCGGCAGCCCTGGCCGACGCCGTCTTCGACTGGATCCACACCGAACTGGGTGAGCAGCCCTTCGCCGTGCTCGGGCAGTCGTTCGGCGGACAGCTGGCCCGGGCGGTGACGGCGAGGTTCGGGGCGCAGGTCCTGGGCTCGGCGCTGCTCGTACCGGTCGTGCACTGGGGCCCCGACCGGACCCTGCCCGGCGTGACCGTGGCCGAGCGCGACGACGAGCTCCTCGACCGGCTCCCGCCCGTCGACCGCGAACTCTTCGGCCTCGTCATGGCCCGTCACACCACGCGCAACTGGAAGCTCTTCGAACAGTACGTCCGGCCGGGATGGCGCGCGCACGACCCGGCGGCCGCCGCCGAACTAGAAGCCGACTTCCTGCTGCCGCACTGGCCCGAACACCGCGCGCCGGAGCACCAGGGCCGGCACCTGCTGGTCACCACCCGGCAGGACGCCCTGGTGGGCTGGCGCGACCAACTCGCCCTGCTCGACCACTACCCCCGGATGGCGGCGACGGTGCTCGACGGCGTCGGCCACAACCCGCAGGTCGAGTGCGCCGAGACCGTCCAGGGCCTCATCGGCGCCTGGCTCGACGAACTGCCCCGACCCGCCCGCCAGTGAACGGGGCGGCGCTGTGGTCGCACCGGACCGTCCGCCCGAACGCTGACCTCGTCGCCAGCTCGGCCACCACGGTCACCCCTGCGAGTGGGGGCTGGCCGCTCTACGACAACCCCACGGCGGTCGAGGACATCGACGGACCATAGGGTCATCGTGAATCCGGCCCTGCCACCGATGAGTTGGACGGTCGGAGGAGAATGAGTCGCATGACGTGCTTCCTCGCGAAACTCCGTGCTGTACTCACCATGGAGAAGGTCGAAGCCGTGCAGCGCTGAGCGGTCGGCCGGGACGTGCGGTGCCCCATCTTTCCTGCCGGGGAGGGAGGCGTACCGTCGTGCTTCCGCCAGCGTTTCCCGATTGACCAACCCGCTTGGTTCGCCAGGGCCGGCTGTTTCGGAGTGGATCAGATGAGGGTTCTTCGCCGGGTATTCGCCGTGGCCGCCGCCGTGCTGGTGCTGGCTGTGACGGACTTCGTCGTCACTGCCGTCCATGACCGATCCGCGGCCGGGGACCGTCGCGTCCGGGCGCAGGCCGAGGCCGGGGCGGATGCCCATCGGTACGCGGCCGGGCTGGTACCGGCCTTCACTGCCGGGCCGCAGACGGCCATGTCGCTGGAGGCGCTCGCGGCGCGCACCGCGGTGCACGTCGTCACGCTGGCCGGGGACGGGGGCTCCGTCGTGGTGGGCGTGATGGCTGACGTGGTGTACCCGACGGGGTGGGGGGCCTCCGAAGTCGGAAGTGCCTGCCTCCGAGTCGTCCTCGCCCGCACCGGCGAATCGATCACCGAACAGGCGTCCGACATTCCGTGCTCGGAGCTTCCCCCCGGCGGGTCCCTCACCGAGGCCTTCATCGTGCGCTGACCGAGGCCTGCCGGCCCCGTCCGGGCAGGCCGGGCCCGGGTGTTGGCAGGGTGGGGCGTATCGAGGCGCGGTATCGAGGCTGCCCGGTGCCCTGTCGCACCGGACCTTGGGCGGTCTCATCTCACCGTGAGCGCTCATCGGGGTGGCTGCGAACGTGAGAAGGCCCGACCGGTGCGGTGCTTTCCAGGGGCCTCACTGCTCGTCGAAGTTCCGGCCGGTGGGACCTGTTGTCCTCCCCGGCCGGAACTTCACGAGTACAGGGCCTCCAAGGCGACCGGTCCTTCGCCCGGCCGCCTCCGCAGCGCCGGAATCGGCGCCCACTCCGCCAGGCCGTACATCGTGCTGGTGAACTGAGCGGGAGACCGGATGGACTGGCCCTCCCACGTCGATCAGTTGCAGGTCATGTTGACGGGTGCGTGGTCCGGGTCGTTCCGGTAGCACAGGTGCTGCGGGGCCTTCAGGTCCGTGATGGACCCCTGCCACACGGCGCCTTGCCACAGAGCCTGCGGGGAACCGGAGTTCTCCAGCAGGCGGGGGTAGCGCAGGACCTCCCAGGACGGGTACTTGTCCTTGTTCGTGTCGACGTCGAAGCCGGTGAAGTTCTTGTTCTTGTCGTCGTAGCGGTGCGGGTAGATGTGGAACGTCGCGTTGATCCGGCCGAGGTCCGCGTACTGCGAGCCCGGGACGTCCACGAACGAGTTGACCGCCGACACGTCCACCCGGATGCCGCCGTCACCGTAGGGCTCCGCCCAGTACTCGTTCTGCGGGGTCCGGTCGTCCTGGACCACCTTGGCGTGCTCCGTGCGCACCAGAGGCTTGGCATTGCGGCACGTCAGATCCCCGACGCAGGACTGGTCGACGTAGATCCCGACCTGGCCCGTGGCGGTGTCCCAGGCGATGGCCACCTTGGAGCTGGCTTCGGGTTCGGTGCTCCACAGGCGGTGGTTGCCCAGGGAGTGGTTGATCGGGTTGCCGTCGTCGCCGATGTAGCCGCGCACCACGACGATGCCCCGGTCGGGGCCCTTGGGCAGCAGCGTGGCGCTCTCCTTCAGATCGCCCGGGGCCGGGCTGCCCTGGAAGAACTGGGTGTTCGCGCGGGGGATCAGCGGGTTCGCGGTCTCGTTAGGCGACCACCGGATGGGCCCGTGCTCGAACATCTGGGTGACGCCCTCCTGCTGGAGTTCATCGGTGACGGGGTAGCCGTACACCCCGCCTTCCCAGCCCGCCTGTCCCCAGCGCTGGCCGATGAGGCCCCAGACGGGGTGGACGCCGTTGGAGCGCGTGGGATGCCAGTAGAGCGAGCCGCCCTGGAACACCTGGCGCTTCCCGGCGCCGTCAGGGAGGGAGAGTTCGTCGCTGGTGGGGTAGCCGAGGGAGCCCTTCTCCCAGCCCATGGCGGCCCACTTGTCGCGGATGAGGCCCCAGATGGCGTGGGCGTCGGTGGAGGGGCTCCAGTAGATCGAGCCGCCGTCGAACTCACTGAACCGGCCCACCCCGTCGGGAGCGGTCTGCTCGTTGTCCTTGGGGCAGCCGAGCGTGGTCCGGTACTCCCGGTACTTTTCCAGGATGCGGCCCTGGACCGTCTTGCCACAGATCTGTTCCGGGTCCTGCCCGGCGGCGGAGGCCGTCGCAGGGAGGAGGGTGGAGCCGGCGAGAAGGGCGGTGAGCAGGAGCGAGATCTTCGCTCCCCGTCGGCGGGTTCGTCCGCGGGGCGTTGAGTGTTCGCTGATGATGTCCACCGAATGATTCTCGCGTGCATGTCAACAGGCGGACAGTGTCCGGCGAGCCAAGGAGTGGGCAGGTCTGCGACAGAAGCACACAGGTAGGCCCGGTCGAGAGGTTCGCCGCGAAGGGGCACCGGTCACTACTGTTCTCGGTGCTCGAATGTCATGTGAATTGGTCGATCAGGCATTCGATGGAGGATCGTGTGACGAGGGGACGGCGCGTCCTGTTCTGCGTGCTGGGTGGGGTTCTCGGTGTTCTCGGCGTGGGCGTGGTCGTGTGGCTGACGTTCCGGCCTTCCTGGCCTGACGTGTCCGACCCGGTCGGACGGTGGAGCGGCGGTACGGCGGTGCTCGAGTTCCTCCCGGACGGACGGATCGGGTCCGCGACGGTGCCGGCCTACGTGTGCGACAGCGCGGCGGCCGATCCGGCACAGCCGACGGAACTGGAGGGGAGTTGGAAGAAGTCCTACCTTGACGACGCCGGTCGGGGGGTGTACGTGACGGCGACCCGTAAGGACGGGGGAGGCGACTGCAGGATCTGGCTGACGGCCGAGGAGAACGAGAAGGACCTGTGGCTGCTGGCGAGCAAGGGGTTCGTCATGGAGAAGGGCTGAGATGGCCGTGGTGACTTCGAGTGCGACGGCGTGGAGCGAGGGGGAGCAGTGGCTGGTCGATGGAAGTACCTGAAGTCCCGGGAGGGCGTTGTCCTGTTGGCGGGTGTCCTGCTGATCGCGGGGCTGACGGGGTATCTGAAGGCCCGGTCGGGCGGGCCGGATCCGAAGGACTACGTGGGGCGTTGGGCGTCGCGGGACGAGGTGATCGAACTGCGGGAGGGGGGCCGGCTCGGTGAGGTGCGGCTCGACGGGTACTTCTGCGCGAAGGATCCCGTCGGGCAGGGTGCGGCGTTGGGGGAGTACCAGGGGAGTTGGCGGGCGGGGAGTGTGGACGACGCGGGGTCGGGGGTCTTCGTGGTGCTGCGGGACTACTACTCCGGGGGCGACTGCGAGATCTATCTGCAGGAGGAGCGAACGGGCACGGTGGCCAGCCTGGGCGGCCAGCCGCGGGGGAGCGCGCAGCGGGTCTTCTCCAGGGGGTAGGGGCGTCGGAGAACGGTTGCACCCATGACCGGGTGGTCGTCCACGACGGCCCGGCCGGTTGGGGGCATCGACGAACCGGCGGCGATGTCACGGTAGAACCCCGGACCCTGACAGTGCCCGGGCGGAGAGACCGATCGGAGCATTGTCACGGGCGGGCCGCGGGTCGGTTTGCTGAAATGGCAACAGGCCTCGCCCTCCGCGGTACGCGCGCAGCATGATCGGCACTGCGTCAGCACTGCATCGGCATCACGCCGCCGAACAGCGGGTCGTCGAATGTCGGTTCGCCGAACCGAACTTGGCGTACGCCGGATCGAGATCCCAGGAGGACACATGTCACCGTCGCGGACCACGGGCCCCACTCACCGGCTGGTCCCCTCGCCCGCCGGCCGGATCCACCTGGTGGAGCAGGGTGCCGGGCCGCTGGTCCTGCTGCTGCACGGGTTCCCGGAGTCCTGGTACTCCTGGCGCCACCAGTTGCCGGTGCTGGCCGCTGCCGGATACCGCGCGGTCGCCATCGATGTCCGCGGGTACGGGCGCTCCTCCAGGCCCGAGGAGGTGACCGCGTACCGGATGTTCGACCTGGTCGAGGACAACGTCGCGGTGGTGCACGCCCTGGGCGAACGGTCCGCGGTGATCGTCGGCCACGACTGGGGCTCGACCATCGCCGCCAACTCCGCCCTGATCCGACCGGACGTCTTCCGCGCCGTGGGGCTGCTGAGCGTTCCCTACCTCCCGCGGGGCGGCCCGAGGCCCAGCGAGGTCTTCGGGCAACTGGGCGGCGACGAGGAGTTCTACGTCTCCTACTTCCAGGAGCCGGGCCGGGCCGAGGCCGAGATCGAACCGGACGTGCGCGGCTGGCTCGCGGGCTTCTACGCCGCGTTGTCCGCCGACACCATGCCGGCGGCCGGCGCACCCGACCCGCACTTCGTCAGCCGTGGCGGGACACTTCGCGACCGGTTCCCCGCCGGACGGCGGCCCGGCTGGCTCAGCGTGGAGGAACTCGACGTCTACGCCGGAGAGTTCGAGCGAACCGGCATGAGCGGAGCGCTGGGCCGCTACCGGAACATGGACCGGGACTGGGAGGACCTCGCCGACTTCGACGGTGCCCCCGTCACCCAGCCGTCCCTGTTCATCGGCGGAAGCCGGGACGCCTCCACCACCTGGCTGGCCGACGCGATCGCGGCCTACCCCGCGACCCTGCCCGGCCTGCTCTCCAGTCACATCCTCGACGGCTGCGGGCACTGGGTCCAGCAGGAACGCCCCACCGAGGTCAACCGGATCCTGACCGACTGGCTCGCCTCCCTCCCCTCCTGAGCGGGGGGGCAGGGTGCTGCGCGGGCTCGACGGTCGGGTCGAACTCGCGGCCCATCAGCGCCGTGGTGCTTTGGAGCGCCGCGCTCACCAGGCCACGGTTCGGCCGAGGTAGTCGACGTAGTGCAGGCCCGGGCTGCTCCGGAGGGCGTCGAGCGTCCTGACCACGTTCGGGATGCTCTCGTCGATGCCGAGCAGGGCGTCCGAGCCGCCCATGTCGGTGCGCACCCAGCCGGGGGCCATCAGGACCAGGGACCGGGGTTCGCCGCTGTGCCGGGCCGCGTAGCTGCGCATGAACGTGTTGAGCGCGGCCTTGCTGCCGCGGTACACCTCGTGGCCGCCGCGCTCGTTGTTGGCCACGCTGCCCTGGCCCGAGGACATCACCGCGATCGTGCCCGCTGGCTCGACGAGGTCCTGGAGGGCTTCGATGACGCGCAGCGGGCTCAGCGCGTTGGTGACCATGACCCGGACGAACTCCTCGGTGGAGGTCTGCGCCACCGTGCCCTCGGGCTGGTTCGTGACGCCGGCGTTCACGAAGAGCAGGTCGAACGTCCGGCCGGCCAGGCGACCGCTCAGCGCCGCGACCTGCTCGGGCTCGGTGATGTCGACGGTCTCGATCTCGACCTGCCCGGCGTGGGCGTCGGCATCGGCGAGCTCGTGCAGGCCGGTCCGGCCCGAGCCGCGCACGGTGGCCACGACCTGCCAGCCGGCCCGCGCCCATTCCTGGGCGAGGGCGAGGCCGAGGCCCCGGGACGCGCCGATCAGGAGCACGCGCCTGCCGGGGGCCGGAGCCGGGGACGGCGCGGAGTGGCTTTCCGAGGTGTTCGTCGACATGACAGCGATTGTGCGAGGCATCACTGCGCCCGGCAAGCCGCCTCCCCGGAAGGGAAGTTGGCAATCCGGGGCCGGGGAGCCTCCCGCTTCTCGCCGTGGCGCCGGCCGACGTGCGGCTCAGAGGCCGAAGCGGGCTCGGTGGGAGGTGGGGACCAGGTCGGTGTATTCGGGGTGCTTGGTGATCCAGCTGCGGATGAAGGGGCAGTAGGGGAGTACGGCGAGTGCCTGCTCGCGGGCCGTGTCCAGTGCCGCGCGTGCCAGGCGGCCGGCCAGGCCGCGGCCCTCGAAGCGGGGGTCGATCTCGGTGTGGATGAAGGCGATCTCGTCGCCGGAGCGGTGGTACTCGGCGAAGCCGGCGAGTTCTCCGCCGTCCTGGATCTCGAAGCGCGACTTCTCGGTGTTGTCGGTGACGAGCTGGTCCATGGTTCCTCCGCAAGGTGGGGGACGGCCCTGGAGGGCCGGTGGCGGGGTGGCGCGGCATCGCCACTATAGTTGAAGAATCAACATTTGTCGTCCGGTCGCCGACGAGGGCCCACGGACACCGGCCAGACCGCCAGGTGACCATCCGGCAGCCGAACTGTCGGGCGGCAGGTTTGCCCGGCGCGGCTGCCGGGATACCCATGGCGCATGATTCCCGCTGCGGTCAGTGACGTCCTGCCGGAACTCGTCCCGTTCGTGCGGGCGGTCCAGGAACGCAGGCCCGACGACGGGACGTGGTGCGAGGCATGGACGGTGCGGGACGTCCTCGCCCACCAGACCGGCAACGCCGAGGAACTCGCCCGCGTCCTGCGCGCCTTCCACGCGGGCGAGCCCGTGGAGACCCGCGGCTTCGAGCGGGAGGAGCCGTACCGGCGGATGTCCGACGCACAGCTGTGGGAGGCCTTCGCCGCCCGCTGCGCCGAACTGGCCGAGGTCGCCGCGGGCGCGGAGAGCGACCTGCCCCCGGACACCGAGGTGCGGTGGACCGGCCGGACCGTGACGGTGCCGTTCTTCGCCGAGCACCTGCGCGAGGAGCTGATCCTCCATCGGTGGGACCTCACCGGAGACGACCGTACGGCCCGGGAGGCGCTCGCCGAGCCGTGGATGACGTCGCACAGCGTGCGGCTGGTCGGCCGGCCGCTGCTGGCCCGGGGCGTGGCCGGCCTCGACCTCGGGCCCGGGGGGCGCGCCGAGGCCCGCCTGCGCGTCCCCGGGACCGACGACGTCCTGGTGACCGCGGACGCCGGTGGTGCGTCCATCGCCCTGGCCCCGCCCGAGGGCCCGGCCACCATCGAGAGCGACGCCGCGGTGCGCGTCCTGCTGTTGTGGGGGCGGCGTCCGGCGGACCCGGGCCGCTGGCACAGCACGGCCGGTCCGGAGGAGCTGCGACGGGTGCGTGCTCTGCTGAGCGGCTACTGAGGGGCTACTGAGGGGCTACTGAGCGGGTGGCGGGTAGGGGGCGCGCGGGGTGTCCGGCTCGGTCCGGGGCGCCGGGGTGACGGACACCCGGGGGAGCGCCTCGGGGTGGTGTTCGCAGATGTGCGTCACCAGGTGCTCGCGGAGCTGGCAGCGGAGGGAGAACGCGTCGTCGGCGTTGGCGGCGGTCGCCAGGAGCCGGACCACGATGGTGGTGGGCGTGGTGTCGACGACCTGTAGGGCGCTGCCCTGGCCGTCCCAGAGGGGGCTGTCGGCGAGGAACGCGTCGAACTCCTTGCGCAGCAGGGGGACCGGGGCCCGGTGGTCGAGGTGGAGGAAGGCGGTGCCGGTGATCCGGCTGGAGCGGCGCGACCAGTTCTCGAACGGGCGGCCTGCGAAGTAGGACATCGGCATCACCAGGCGGCGCTGGTCCCAGGTGGCGATCACCACCGCGGTGAGGGTGATCTCCTCCACGGTGCCCCACTCGCCGGACACCACGACCACGTCGCCGATCCGGACCAGGTCGCCGAAGGCCAGCTGCACCCCGGCGAAGAGGTTGGCCAACACGCTCTGCGCGGCGATGCCCGCGACCACACCGACCAGGCCCGCCGAGGCGAGCAGACTGGTCCCGATGCCGCGTACGGAGGGGAAGGTCATCAGCATCGCGCCCAGGGCGGCGATCGCGATGATCGCCTGGCAGATCCGGCCGAGCAGACCCGCCTGGGTGCGGGCGCGGCCGGCCGAGGAGGGGTCGCGGCGGTGGACGGCGAGGCGGACGGCGCCTTCGACGACGAGCCCGACCGCCCGGGCGCCGAGCCATCCGCCGGAGGCGATCGCCAGCAGGACCAAGAGGTGGTGCAGCTGCTCCCGGGTCTCCGGCGAACCACCGACCCACGGCTGGACGGCGAGGGACAGGGACGTGGCGAGCACGGTGACCAGGGGGCGCCGGCAGCTGCGCAGCATCCCCGGCATGACGCTGCCGGGCCGGTGCGGGGCGAATCTGCGGACCAGCCGTTCGGCGGTCCGGTCCAGGACGTAGGTGGTCAGGGCCACCCCCGTACCTGCCAGGAGCAGACGGAACAGGCTCCACCACACGCTCGCTCTCCTCCCGCGACGGCCGCAGCGCGGCGCTGTGGGCCGGCCTTCCCCGGGCCGGCGCTGTGGGCGGGCCTTCCCCGGGTCCGCTTCCCGGACCCCGTTTTCCCGTTCGGCGGGATTCACACCTGCCGGAGGTCGGGATTCACACCTGCCGGAGGTGAGGTGAGGGTCCGGCAACGGCGATGGGCCGTTCGGGTGAGGGGGATGAGGCGGGGGAGACGGGTGAGGAGGACGGGCCGAAGGTCCGCGTCGAGGGTTCAGGCGGGGTGCATATCGGCCCGGGAACGGGGCAGCCGGGGCTTGAAGGCCCGCCGGCCGGGCGGGCACCGACATGTCAGGAGGAGCGATGCACCGGATCGAGGAGTCCGTCGAGGTGGCGGCGCCGCTCGGCACGGTCTACGAGAGCTGGGTCAGGTGTGAGGAGTTCCCGCAGTTCATGCGGGGTGTGGTCAGGGTCGACCGGTCGGGCCAGGACACCAGCTGGGTGGTCCGTACCGCCGCCGGCCCGCGCGAGTTCAGGGCCGTGACCACGGAGCTGGTGGAGAACGACCGCGTGGCGTGGGACAGCGGCCCTGGCCCGGTGCGGCACCAGGGTGTGGTCACCTTCCACGCCGTGGGCGACGCCGCCACCCGGGTGATGTTCCAGCTGGAGGTCGAACCGCACGGGCTCTGGGAGCACCTCGCGGAGGCCCTCGGGTTCGTCGACCGGCGGGTGATCGACGACCTGACCGACTTCAAGCGCCACGTCGAGGAGGGCGGCGGACCGGTCGAGGCCACGGTCGACGACACAGCGGCATGAACCTCCGGATCGGGGGCAGCCGAAGCGTACCGACAGCCCGATCAGGCAGTCAGACCTGACAGCCAAACCTGACAGCCAAACCTGACAGCCAGACCCGACGACGGAAGGAGACGGTCGTGAGTGATCGCGTCAACATCTGGGAGTTCCGGGACACCGCCGGTCACACGGCGGGCACCGACCTCATCGGCTTCCACGTCGAGGCCACCGACGGAGCGATCGGCAAGATCGACAAGCTGTCCGAGGCCGTCGGCGCCCAGCACCTGGTCGTCGACACCGGTCCGTGGATCCTCGGCAGGCGGGTGCTCCTGCCCGCCGGCACCGTGATCCGGATCGAGATCGGCGAGCAGAAGGTGTACGTCGACCGGTCCAAGGACGACATCAGGAACGGTCCCGGCCTCGACGACGGCGCGGCCGACGTGTCGGCCGACGTCCGCGACCGCTACGGGCTCTACTACGACCCGTTCTACGGCGGTCGGATCTTCTGACGAAAGGGAGCAGCAGCCATGCCGTACGGTTCCACGCAGCTCCAGCCTCAGCCGCAGTCCCGGTTCCAGCCGCAGTCCCAGTCCGTCGGACCCGTCAGTCCGCCGAAGCCGGCCGACCCGTCCGCCCCGCCCCTGGTGCCGGATCCTCCGCTGCCGCCCGGTGTGCCCGAGCCGCCGCCGGATCCGGTGTTTCCGGGCCCCGCTACGCCGTCACCCGCGCCGCCCGGGCCTGAGCCCGAGCCTGAGCCCGGCGTGCCCCGCCCGCCCGAGCCGCCGGACTGAGCAGCCCTGAGCAGCCCGACCGAGGAGTCCCAAGAGACGGGCCGGAGCGTTACCCCCAGTACCCCGTGTGCACCGCGGAGGCCTCCTCGAAGAGGTGCGGGCCGGACGCCTCCACGGTGCTGCCGCCGGCGGCGAAGACCTGGCGGCACGGCAGGTCGAGCACCGGTTCCTCCGGGTCCACCCCGGCGATGGCGTTCAGCTCCGCCCCGGCGAGCGCGTAGACGACCTTGCGGATGCCGCTCCAGTAGATCGCCCCGGCGCACATCGCGCACGGTTCGGTACTCGTGTACAGGACGGCGTCGACGAGCTGCGTCGGGGCCAGGGTCCGCGAGGCCTCCCGCACCAGATTGGTCTCCGCGTGGGCGGTGACATCGCGGTCGGTGAGCACCGAGTTCTCGGCGGTGAGCAGGACGTTCCCGGCGGGGTCGGTCAGCAGCGCTCCGAAGGGGTGGTTGCCGTGCGCCCGGGCGTCGGCCGCGATCTCGATGGCCGCGAGCAGGTGCTCGCGGGTGCGGTCGGTCATGACGTGCTCCTCAGGGGATCGGCGGTGGGGCGGGGCCATGGTGTCGCGGTCGGGCGGGGTGGTGGTACCAGGTTGCCCCAGCCGCCCTCCGCCCGCGACCACCCCCGGCGGCGGCCCGGGCCCGCGAGCCGGTGCGGAGCGTGCCGCCGGGACCGGCCCCCGCCCAGGCGGCCGGGCTGTCGTCAGTGGGCGAACTTCTCGACGGCCGCCGGTGTGACGGGGGTGAAGAAGTTGACGAGGTTGCCGTCGGGGTCACGGAACAGGAGCGACCGGTTGCCCCAGGGCATCGTGGTGGGCTCGGTCACGAAGTCGGTGACGAAGCCGGTCAGGTTCCGGTACACGTCGTCCACGTCGGCGACGAGGAATTCGAAGATCACGCTGTTGTTGTCGGCCGGACGGGCGGAGCCGGGCGCGAACAGTGCCACCGTCCGGGTGCTGCCGATCGCGAGGGTCCCGCCGGCGGTCCGCAGTTCGGCGAAGTCCTCGGTGGACCAGTGCGCCTGTACCCCGGTGGCCCGCTCGTAGAAGCCGACGAGGCGTGCGATGTCGCCCGTGATGATCCGGATCGAAACGAAGTCCATGGTGCGCTCTCCTCAGGTCGGTGAAGCCGTTGCACCCCGGACGGTAGAGGAAATAGTGGACAGAATCGGTCCGGTATCAGCGCTAGGCTCGTGGACATGGGCCGACCTACCAGCCGCGTGCTCACCCTCCTGGAACTCCTGCAGTCGGGCGGCATCAGGACAGTGGCCGAACTCGCCGACCGGCTCGGCGTCGACGGGCGCACCGTGCGGCGGTACGTGGACCACCTGGTCGACCTCGACATCCCCGTCGAGGCGGTCCGCGGCCGCTACGGCGGGTACCGGCTCGCTCCCGGGTACCGCCTGCCTCCGCTCATGCTCAACGACGACGAGGCGCTCGCCGTGCTGCTCGGCCTCGTCGTCGGCCGCAGGGCTGGGCTGCTGACGGCGACCGGGACGGCGGGCGGGACCGCGACCGGGACCGCGACCGGAACGGCGGGCGAGACGGCGGCGGCCAAGATCCGCCGGGTACTGCCCGAGCGCCTCGCCCGTCGGCTCGACGCCGTCCTGGAATCCCTCGCCTTCACGGCCGAGCCCGGCGAGGCGGCCACCCCGGAGACGGGCGTCCTGCTCGCCGTCGCCGACGCGGTGCGCCACCGCCGCCCGCTCTCGATCAGGTACACCGCCCGGGACGGCCGGCCGAGCGAACGCACGCTGCACCCGTACGGGATCGTCACCCACGCGGGGCGGTGGTACGTCACGGGCACCGATCCCGAGGTCGATCCCGAGATCGGCCAGGACCGGACCTTCCGGCTCGATCGCATCGCGGACGCGCGGCCCCTGCCGGGCTCGTTCGAGCCGCCCGCCGGGCTTGATCCGGCCCGGCGCGTCCTGTCCGGGCTCGCCAAGGCCGCGTACCGGTACGAGGTGACCCTGCGGATCCACGGGACGGTCGAGCAGATCCGCGCCCGGCTCCCCGCCAGCGTCGCGAGCATCGAGGAGCCCGTACCGGCGCCCAAGGAAGGAACGGATCCGCACACCGAGCGGTGGCTGCACGTCGAACTGCGGGCGGAGCGGCTCGACTGGCTGCCCCCCGTACTCGCCTCGCTCGACCGGCCGTTCGTCATCGAGCGACCGGACGAACTCCGCGGCCTCGTCATCGCGCTCGCCGACCGGCTCGCCGCCTCCGCCCGCCAGGCCTGCGACCCGGACCGGACCGGACACTGATGCGCCCGACGTGCCCCCACGGACGTCGATGCGCCCGTCCTGGCGTCAAGGACCCGCGGAACCTTCCCGGCGCGGGAGCGTTGGCAGTGCACCGGAGGTCCCGGTCAGGTAGGTAGGAGGCAATCGCCGTGCTCGTAGAACCTGTCCTTGTCACCGGCGCCGGCGGAGGGGTCGGCGGAGTCGGACGCAGGATCCTGGAGCGGTTGCGGGCGCGGAACGTGCCCGTCAGGGCTCTCGTGCACCACGACGACGAGCGGGCCTCGGACCTGAGGACGATGGGCGGCGTGGAGGTGCTGGTCGGTGACCTCACCCGTGGTGCGGACGTGGTCGAGGCGCTGGCCGGCTGCCGCCGGGCCTACTTCGGGATGAGCGTGTCGTCCGCCTACCTGGAGGCTGCGGCGACGGTGGCGGCCGCCGCCCGGGAGAGCGCCGGCCTGGAACTGCTGGTCAGCATCTCGCAGATGACCGTCTCGCAGATGGACCTCACCAGCGACGCCGAGTCCCGGCAGCAGCGGCTGCACTACCTCGCCGAACACGTCCTCGACTGGTCCGGGGCGCCGGTTGTCCACGTCCGGCCCACCGTGTTCATGGAGAATCCGCTCTTCACCGAGGTGGCGGCCGCTTCGATCCGGCGGGACGGCACGATCCGCCTCCCCTTCGGCTCGGCTCGGACCTCACCGGTCGCGGCCGCCGACGTGGCCGAGGTCGTCACCGCACTCCTGCTCGATCCTGCTCCCCGGGCCCGCCGCGTCTACGAGCTGACCGGGGCTCGATCCCGCGACATGACGGCCATCGCGGCCGAGTTCTCGGCCGCCCTGGGCCGCGACGTGACGTACGTCGACGTGCCCTACCAGGAGTGGCTGGAGCACGACCTCAAGAGCCAGGGCCTGCCGGACCACGTGTTCGACCACATCGCCACGATGGCCAGGCTGCACGGCGAGAACCGGTACGACCGGGCGACGGACGACGTCGCCGACCTTCTCGCTCGCCCCCCGCGGGGGTTCGACACCGTGATCAAGGACCTGCTCGCCCGGCAGCCGTAGCCGGCCGGGTGCCAGGGGAGCGGTCGCTCAGAGCCAGCCGCGCTGCGCCGCCTTGAGGCCGGCCTCGAAGCGGCTCGACGCGTCGAGGCGTTCCATCAGCCCGGCCATCTGGCGGCGGACGCTGCGTGCCGACAGGCCTAGGCTCCGGCCGGCGGTCTCGTCGGTGAGGCCGGACGCGAGCAGCCGCAGGAGTTCCTGCTCGGTGGCGCTGAGGCCGGTCCCGGTGTCCTTGCGCCGGTCGGCGCCGAGCGGGACGGCGGCCTGCCAGGTCCGCTCGAAGAGGGCGACCAGGGAGGCGACGATCCCGGGCTCGCGCGTGCACAGGGCGCCGAGCCGGGTGTGGGCCGGGTCGATCGGGACCACGGCGACCTGGCGGTCGAAGATGAGCATCCGGGGCGGCAGCGTCGGGCAGGTGCGGACCAGCCCGCTCTCCTCGGTCATCCAGCGGGCGTAGGCGAGCGTCGCCGGATCGTGCCGCACGCTGTCCTGGTAGAGCGTCAGCAGCGCCACCCCGCGCCGCATGGCCGCCTCGTCCAGCGGCCGGGAGGCGTCCAGGCTGGCCCGGGACTGCGCTCCGCCGGGCATCACGGACAGGCACTCCCCGGTGACCTCCTGGGCGAGGATCTCCAGCTTGGCCTGGATCGCGTCCAGGCCCACCAGGCGTTCGGCGGTCTCGGCCGGGGTGTTCGGCCGCAGGTCGGCGTACTCGGCGATCGCCCGGGCGGCCGCGGCCTTGCCGATCTCCAGCTCCTGTTGGCGGCGCAGCAGTTCCTGCTCCTGGCGGTGCAGGATCAGCTCCAGGCCGAGCGCCGGGCTCACCGGCAGCAGAACCCCGGGTGCCTCCCGGGAGGCGCGGAGCAGCTGTAGATCGGCCAGCCGGTCGAGGGCCTCCCGTACGGCGGGCTCGGGCAGGCCCAGCTGGTCGCACAACTCCCTGACGCCGCCCTGCGGATCGGCGAGCATGGCCCGGTACACGGCCTCCGAGACACGGTCCAACCCCAGCATGTCCAGCATGCGCGCAGCCCCCCGGTGCGACGTCGAACGTGCCGTGCCGCCGTGCGACACATCGGGATCATCCCAGCCCGGCTTCGACTCCACAAGCAGCCCTGCCCCGGACGGGGCCCGGCAGGGCGTCGGGTCCTGAAGCGGCCAGGCCGGTTGCTGACGGGGCTCTCGCCTTCCGGGGCGCGGGCGGTGCCAGCAGGATGGTGGTCACCGGGAGGGCGGCGGGGCAACCGCCGCACAGCCTCCCGAATATCTGACTGTCGATCAGATCTCCTGCCACTCAAGCCGCCTGGGGTGCCGCCATGTCCAAGACCGCCCGCCTGCTCGCCACCGCCGTCGCAGCCGTCGCCCTGTCGGGGATCCTGGCGCCCGCGGCCTCCGCCACCGCCGCGACCACGGCGCCGGCGGGCATCGGCTGGGACGGTCCCACCGTCGTCCCCGCGGTCGTGGCCGGCGGGGCCGCGGACGGCATCGGCTGGGATGGCATCGGCTGGGACGGCTCCACCGTCGTGCCGCCGGTTGCGGCCGGCCCGTCCGCCAGCGGCATCGGCTGGGACTGATCGCGGTGCTCGCCGTCCGGGCCACCGTCGTGGACATCAGCGGTGCGCCCACCACGACCGCCGAGGCGCGGATCGTCGAGGACATCCTGTGGGCGCACGCCACCCCGGAGCACGGGCTCGAACACGTCCGCGCCGTACCGGACCGGGACGGCATCGCCCTGGTGCTCTTCGTCCGCGCGGACGGCCCGGCCACCGCGCACGCCCTCGCCGAGAACCTGCTGGCCCGGGCCCTCACCGCAGCAACGGCCGGCCGGTACGCCGCCGCCGTCCACCCGCACTGACCATCGCTCGCCTACCCATGTCCAAGGGGACCCCCATGCCCAGCACGCCCCGTCCCGCCCGTGCCCTGCGCCGCGTCTGCGTGCTCGCCGCGACCGCCGTGGCCGCCGGTCTTCTCACGGCCTCCCCCGCCTCCGCGGACGGCACCTACTACCCGGACGGCAACAAGGCGCCGACCTCCACCGGCACCCTCGGCACAGGTGTCGGGAACAAGCTCACCGGCGCCCAGATGGTCCAGCGCGCCCGGGACTGGGTCGCCCACGGGGTCACCTACAACGAGGGTCAGTCGTTCTCCGACAGCGCGGTCGGCGGCCCGTACCGCACCGACTGCGGCGGCCTCGTCGACATGGCCTGGCAACTCCCCGGCAGCCCGCCGGTCACGTACCCCGCACCCGGTATCGACGACCCGAAGTACAGCACCAAGCTCGGCAGTTGGTCCCAGCTCCAGCCCGGCGACGCCCTCGCCGTCGCCGGCAAGCACATCAACCTGTTCGCAGGCTGGACCAACCAGGCCGCCGGCGACTTCACGTACATCGCCGAGGACAACAGCAGCGTCCCGACCAAGGAGTACTCGGCCAACACCCACTGGTCCTCCATCGACGGCTACCCCACCTCCTCCTTCGAGCTGCTGCGCTCCAAGAACCTCGCTCCCGCCATCCCCGCCGACTTCAACGTCCTGCTGTGGGGCTTCAATTCGGGCCAGACCGTGTCCGGCACGCTGAACCTCACGGCACACCCGACGCAGAGCGGCGTCATCAACTGGCTCGACTACGTGGTCACCGGCCCGAACGGCTACTACAACCGCTTCCGCGCCACCAGCGGCGGCGCCACCAACTACCAAGTTCCCTTCGACACAGCTCCCTTGGCGGCAGGCACGTTCAACATCTCGATGATCGCCAACGAGATCGACGGCCAGGAGCACACCTACCAGGGCGGCGCCTTCACCATCGCGCCGCAGGCCCCGAACGCCCGGGGCACCGCCGACTCGACGGTGCTCACCAGCAACGGCACCATCGCCCTGTACCGGGTCGGTGCGGACGGCAACGTGTACGGCACCAACCAGAACACCCCCGGCGGTCCTTTCGTTCCGTGGGCGCAGCTTTCGACGGGTGGCGGGTTCGTCGGCAAGCCGGCCGCGCTCCAGACACCCAGCGGCCTCATGGTGGTCTACGCCCGGACTGCGGCCGGCACCATTCAGGGCACGAACCAGAGCACGCCGGGTGGTCCGTTTGGGCCGTGGGTCACGGTTGCGGATGCGGGTGATCCGACGGGTGTGGCGAGTGACCCGAGTGTGGTGTTCACTCAGTCCGGCACCATCGCGGTCTATGTG
>NZ_JBHWIO010000089.1:0-36472 GCF_042732075.1 Kitasatospora sp. NPDC059812 | reverse complement strand
CGCCCCCCCGCGCGCCCCCCCCCCGCCGCCGCGCCCCCCGCTCACCTGCGCTACGAGGCCGCGGGGCGCGGGGGCGCGCCCCCCCCCCCCCCCCCCGCACCCGGTCGGCCGTCCGTCCGTCAGGACAGGGTGAGGAATCCTTCGCGGACCAGCGTGCGCACGAGCAGGAGGCAGCCCGGCTGGTCCAGGCCGCCGGGGATCGAGCCGGCGGTGAACCCCTGCCCGTCGCTCTCCGTCGCGAACCTGACCTCATCGGCCACGTGGACCGGCAACTGGATGGTCTTGCTGTGGAACTCGAGCTCGATGACCTCCTCGCCGAGTGCCACGCTCCACCGCAGACCCGGACGACGCCGCACCCGGGTGTCGAGGTCCAGCCGCGGCAGGCTCTCCAGGTCGCCCAGGTGACCGCGGAGCGTCACCGGCGCGAGCGAGGTCGTCTGCTTCACGGCCCTGGCCGTCATCTCCTGGGGCGAGAGCCGGGCGGCGAGCGCATCGATCAGCTCGGCGAAGACGTCCTCGGCCTGCTCCTGGAGGTGCTTGTCGTTGGCGAATCCGAGGGGCATGCTCCTGCGGAACCGCTCGTCCCCCTCGAAGACCTCCCGGACCGCGTCGCTGATCAGCGCGGGTATCAGGACCGGGTGGACACCGAAGGTGAGGTGCATCGACGCGGCGTCGTTGGACGTCGCGGCGTGGATGGTGCCACGGGGCAGGTAGAGGAGGCTGCCCGGCTGGAGGTCGAACTCCTCCTCGACCTCCGGCACCTCGCCGGAGTGGTCGTACCTCTGACCTTCCAACGGCAGCGCGTATGGCGCCCCGTACAGCCGCCAGCGCTTGCTGCCGTACGCCTGCATCACGATCACGTCGTGGCTGTCGTAGTGCGGGTCGAATCCGCGGGCCTGCCCGCCGGGGGTGAGGTACACGTTCACCTGGAACCTGGCGTTGACCTCGGCGCTCAGCATCGAGGTGAAACGCGCCAGCGGCTCCCAGCGGCGTTCGAGGGCGTTCAGGATGACGGTCGAGCCGGACCGGTACCGCTCGTACAGCGCCTCCAGCCGGCTGGCGGTCATGTTGCGGCCGGGGGCACCCAGTTCGGACACCGGGGTTTCCTTGCCCTCGCGGATGACCCGGACGTTCCCGAAGTCCGGGCCGGACTGGCCCAGCACCCGGTCCACGTCGTCGAGCGTCAGGAGATCCGCGAAGCGCTCGGGGTCGTTCCTCGGAATGTGCAGCGGCCTGCGCTCCCAGTACTCGTCGCGGAACGTCGGAAGGGACACCGGGTGGAGAAGGCGGGAGAGGTCGGAGGAAGGCCGTCCATCGGGCTCGGCCCCCACCCGGTCCGTCAGAGAAGTCATCGAGATCTCGTGTCTCCTAACAGAGGTCGGCCGGCCCTGCTGGCGCGGTGACCGGCAGCCATGTCGTCCTTGGCGTTCTTGCCGTCCTTCGGGGAGGGGGCACGCCGGGAGCGCGGCCCCTCCCCGGCCCGTGAGACTTCTCGGACGGGCTCTGCTCAGGCGAGGTCAGTCGGTGTCGTCGATGAAAAAGTCCTTATGACCGGAGTCGTTGTTGTTGTTGTCGTCCGCGGGCCCGAAGCTGATGTCATCGGGCGTGATGGCCGTTTCCACGTCCGGAGCGCGCACGACGACGATGTCGGCCGGGTCGAGGCTGTGTGTCACATGAACTCCCTTCTGAGAGCCGGTGGAAGCTTCAGCGTGGGATCCGCGGTGATTGTCCGTCTACAGGAGGGCGCGAAGGCCCAGGTGAGTGGCGGACAACCCGAGGCGGCCGCGGACAGCGGAGGGGGAGAGCGGGATCCGAGGTTGTCCGCGCCGATCCCGGCCGGACTCCGGACAACCCTCCGAGCACGCCGGTTGTCGTCCGCCCGGCTGTGCGCGGCGGAGCATCAGCGCGGTACGGGCGGGTCCGGATACGGAACCTCTACCGCGAACCCTGTCGGCACGGCGTTCGTCCGGGGGAGTCGTCCTCGCCCCGCGCCGGTGATCACCATCTGCTGGCCCTGCCCGCCGCCTGCGGTGGACGCCTCCCGGCCGGAGACGCCCACCGCGGCGGCGTCTGGCACCGGACCCGGTCGCCAGAGCGGTTGTGACGATGCGTCAGTCCGTGGTCGGGGAACAGGTCGGACACGAGGGGGATGAAGCAGGAGTTGCGGCCGAACACCACCCGGCTCTCGCCGTCCGCCTCCACGCCCACCACCTCGTCGTACCGGACATGGCAGACCGTGCTGCCGGGCTGGTGCATCCACAGCCCCGACTCATCGACCACCAGGCGTATCCGGCGGGCGTTGGAGGAGAACAGCCGGGCGAGCAGCGGCGGCCGGAACATCCGTCCGGTGGCGGGCAGTTGACGGTCGGTGCCGCAGGAGTACTTCGGGAGCGGGGTGCCGTCCCGCTGCCGCACGTCCGGCTTGGTCCCGCACGGGACCACCAGCAGTGCCGTGCGCAGGGCTCCCGCGAGCGCCTCCCGGGCCTGGTCCGGGGTCACCCGGGTCAGGCTGTCGAGCCGGGTGTCGGCGTCCCGGTACTCGCCGCCGAAGAGCAACTCGACTGCCGCCTCGCGGAGTTCGAAGGGTGTCGACCGCGGGTCCTGGAAGGCCTGGGCCCTGTCCGACCGGACAGGACCTGGCGGACGGCGGCCAGCTCCGTCCAGGAACTCGACCACCTGCTCGGGCCGTCCGGAACAGGTGAACTCGGTCGCGGTCAGCCCCGCCGAGGCGTTGTGCTCGTGGTGCAGGCGGGGCAGCGTGCCCATCGCCAGATGCTCCACCAGATGGGTCACCCCCAGCGTGCGGAACGACTCGTCCCGGGGCCCCGCACCCGAATACCAGGGCGGCCTTCAGCGGGCCGGGCGCTTCCGCCCACAGAACAACGCGCCGATCGCCTCGAAACGCCGAAGTCAGGAATCCCGAGTCCGTCTCGGGGTGGTGTGCGTGCCGGGTGCGGTCACGGCAGCGTCCGGCCGCACCCGGCCTGTCAGCGCTGTTGGGCGGCGATGACCACGAAGCTCACCACCACGATGACGATTCCAGCGAGGACCCCGACGACGGTGGGGGAGACGCGGTCGCGCAGGCTCCGTGCGGGCCGGATCCGCGTGTCCTGGTGGGTGCTGAGCTCCCACCAGTTGAGGACCCGCTGGACGTCCACGTCGAAGTCGGGCCTCGGGTAGGTGGAGCTGTCCTGGAGGCCGGGCAGTGAGCGCCGCCGGCCGCCCGCGAGGAATATCCGGGCCGCGCGCGAGTTCCCGTACTGGCGGTTCTTGGTCTCGCGGACGTCGACCCACCTGATGTCCTGCCAGGCGTGGGTGCGGCCGCGTCCGAGGCCCCAGCAGATGGTGACCCCGTCGGCCCCCACCCGGCTCCAACTCCGTTGGACCATCAGCGCCAAGGGGGCGACGATCACGATGGTTGCGCCCACCATCCAGCAGGTGGCCACGGCGCCGAGGCGGTAGGCGCCGAACGCCACCTGAATGACCAGTAGGGCACCGAGTAGCGCGAGACGCGTGTACTTCGCGTGTCCGTACAGGTCCTTCCCGCGAAAGATCAATTCGTTCACGGCTCGCACACTACGTCCCGACGCCCCCCACGTGAAGTGGCTTTCGGGGACGGCTGTGCGAAGTGGGCGTCCCGGCGGTCGACGGCAGGGGCCGGGGGCGTCAACAGGACTGGTGGACAGGGGCGGTGAGGGCGAGTGCTACCGTCGGGCCATGATCATGCGGGGGGATGGCGGAGCGGCACGGCAGGTTCTTCGCTGGCACCGGCAGAGCGTGTTGCTGGGTGCCGGCTATCTGATCGCGGCGGGGATCGAGCTCATCGGTGTGGCCCTCTCCGGGAAGCCGTATCTGGTGGTCAGCGTGATCGTCGCGGTCATGCTGCCGATCCTGTGCGGCGGCTATCTGACGGTGCGTAACAGCGGCGCGGCCGCTCGGATGGCCGAGGCGTCGGGTCGGCCCGTGGCGCCGGGTACCGCGTGGGGCGCGATGACCTTCGTGCTCGTGATGCTGGCGCTGTGCGGCTCTGCGACGGTGGTCCGCCAGGTGCGCGACAACGTGGCGATGGACACCCGGGCGACGGCCACCGTCACCAGCTGCAACGAACTGAGCAGGAACCCGCACTGCGGGGGCCACTGGACGGTCGACGGCCGCACCTACTCGGGGAACCGGCTGGCAGGAATGGTGGCGCTCGGCACGGTGGTCGAGGTCCGGTACGCGCCCGGGGACCCGACCCGGGCGGTGCCCGCCGACGAGTCGGTCACCCCGGTGTCCATCGCGGGCGGCATCGTGGTCGTCTGCTGCCTGATCGGCCTGGTGCCGACGGGGCTGGGCGAATGGCGGGCCGGGCGCGCGATGCTGACCGAGGCCCGTCAGCCGGCCCTGTGAAGCGACCGCACCACGCCCTGCCGGCTGGCGAGCCGCCGGCGGGGCCGGGTCGTCGAAGCGGCCCTCATCTGCGGGGATGAGGCGCACACGCTCACGGCAGAACGCCGGTGTTCGGCGAGGCGCCGGCCCTCGTCGAACACCGGCGCACCGCTGAGGGCGAAGCGGCACCTGTACGCGGGACGCGGGAGCGCAGCAGGAGGCGCGGGGGCGTAGCGGACGCGCCCGAGCGGAAGTAGTCAGCACGAAGCCCTGGGACCGTCTTGGCGAGGTTCCGGGGCTTCGTCGTGCTCAGCGCGTGGCGGCGGGCTCCGGGAGCCGTCGCGACGTGTTCATCTCCTCGACGGTGGCGACCAGCGGGGCCAGCTCGGGGTTCTTGGCGGCCTCGTCCAGCGCCTCCCGGAGGGCGGACTCGTTGGTCGGCCTGGCCGCTTCCAGGAGTTCCAGGCCGGGCCCGGTCACGTCGGTGTAGATGCCGCGGCGGTCGGTCGCGCAGAGGTAGCGCGAGAGCAGGCCGCGGTCCTCCAGCCGGGTGACGAGGCGGGTGGTGGCGCTCTGGCTGAGCACGACCGCGTCGGCGACCTGCTTCATCTGCAGGTGCCCGCCCTCGCCGTCGTGCTGGCGGCTGAGCACGTCGAGCAGCGAGTACTCGCGCACGCTCAGGTCGTGCTCGGCCTGGAGGGTGCGCTCGATGTGCGCCTCGATCCGGCCGGCCAGGAGGTAGAGGGCGGCCCAGCCGTTGGCGAGGGCGGTCAGCGCGGGGTCCGTGGCGGTCATCGGCGTGGCTCCTTCCGGGTTCGACGTCCTCAAGGATAAGCCCTTGCATGAAATATCGGCCAGCGCGCATATGCGGCTCGTGCAAGCATTGCTCTCCGCGGCGCCGGGATGCCCGATCGGTCCGGGTGGGGCCGGGATCGGCGCGATCCCGACCCCGTCCGCGTCGCATGTTCGCCGCTATCGCCCACCACCAGCGACAGGTGAATGCCCGCACTTGCACTTAGCCCGCGTGTGCAACTATTGTTTGAGCACGTAAGGCGCAACAGCAATCGTATGGAAGGCAGCACACCATGCCTCTCGCGCTCCTAGCCCTGGCCATCGGGGCTTTCGGGATCGGTACGACCGAGTTCGTGGTCATGGGCCTGCTGCCCGAGATCGCCGGCGACTACGGAGTGTCCATCCCCTCCGCCGGGCTCCTGGTCACCGGTTACGCGATCGGCGTCGTCATCGGCGCCCCGCTGATGACGGTGCTCGGCACCCGGATCGGCCGCAAGACGATGCTCATGATCCTCATGGGCCTGTTCGTGGCGGGGAACCTGCTCTCCGCCGTCGCACCGACCATGGGAGTGATGCTCGCCGGCCGCATCGTGACCTCCCTCGCCCATGGCGCGTTCTTCGGCATCGGCTCGGTGGTCGCCGCCGACCTCGTGGCCCCCGACAGGAAGGCCGGCGCCATCGCCACGATGTTCACCGGCCTCACCGTCGCCAACATCGTCGGCGTGCCGCTGGGCACCTTCATCGGCCAGGCCGTCGGTTGGCGCGTCACCTTCGCCGGCGTCGCCGCGCTCGGCGTGGTCGGCCTGCTCGGCATCGCCAAGCTCGTCCCCGCCCTGCCCCGCCCCGAGGGCGCCCACCTGCGCCGCGAGCTCACGGCGTTCCGCAACCCGCAGGTCCTGCTCGCCATGGCGATGACCGTCCTCGGCTTCGGCGGTGTCTTCGCGGCGATCACCTACATCGCGCCGATGATGACCCACGTCGCCGGATACTCGGACGGCGCCGTCACCTGGCTGCTGGTCCTGTTCGGTGCTGGGATGTTCCTCGGCAACCTGCTCGGCGGCAGGTTCGCCGACCGCAAGCTGATGCCGATGCTCTACGCCTCCCTCGGCGGACTCGCCGTCGTGCTGGCCCTGTTCACCCTCACCGCGCACAACAAGATCCTCGCCGCGGTCTCCATCCTGCTCGTCGGGGCGCTCGGCTTCGCCACCGTCCCGCCACTGCAGAAGCGGGTCCTCGACCAGGCGCACGGCGCGCCCACCCTGGCCTCCGCCGTCAACATCGGCGCCTTCAACCTCGGCAACGCCCTCGCCGCCTGGCTCGGCGGCCAGGTGATCGCGGCCGGCCTCGGCTACACCGCCCCGAACTGGGTCGGCGCGCTGCTCGCCGAAGCCGCGCTCCTGCTGGCCGTCTGGTCCGCCGTCCTGGAGCGCCGCACCCCCGTACGGGAGGGCGTCGTCACCGCCGCTCCCGTCCCCGTCCACCACTGACCGTCCCTCTCCCCAGTTCCCCCCTCCCTAGTTCCCCTCTCCCCGTTCCTTCCAGGAGTAGCGCCACCATGAGCACCACCCTCACCCCGCTGACCACCGCCGACGCCGAGACCCTCGTCGCCGCCGCCCGCCGCGCCGCCCAGGCGGCCGGGGCCGCGGTCAGCGTCACCGTCCTGGACGCGGGCGGCCACCTGCTCGCCTTCCTCCGCGACGACAGCGCCGTGCTGATCTCCGGGGAGACCAGCACCCGCAAGGCGTACACCGCCCTCCAGCTGGGCGCCCCCACCGCCGACCTGGTCGACCTCGTCAAGCCGGACGGACCGTTCCACACCCTGGCCACCGCGCTCGACCGGCCGCTCCTCTTCATCGCCGGTGGCGTCCCGATCCACCGCGACGGCAAGCTCGTGGGCGCCATCGGCCTCGGCGGCGGCGCCCCGGAGCAGGACCACTCCTTCGCCACCGCCGCGCTGGCGGAACTCGCCCGGTGACCCGCACGCCCCAGGAGGCCTTCGCCGACCACGGGCGACGCCTGGGCACCGGGGACCTCGACCACAGCGCCGGGAACCACACCGAGGACTCATCAGCGCCCAGACCGTCCGCTACACCCTCACCGACCTCCCCCGCTGAATGGAAGCACGCACCGTGAACAACCCCACCGTCCCCACCGTGAAGCTCAACAACGGCGTCGAGATCCCCCAGCTCGGCTTCGGCGTCTTCCAAGTCCCCGACGCCGAGACCGCCGCCGCCGTCACCTCCGCCCTGGAGGCCGGCTACCGCAGCATCGACACCGCCGCGATCTACGGCAACGAGACCGGCGTCGGCCGCGCCCTGGCCGCCTCCGGCCTGCCGCGCGAGGACCTGTTCGTCACCACCAAGCTGTGGAACGCCGACCAGGGCTACGACGCCACCCTGCGCGCCTTCGACGCCGGCCTCGCCAAGCTCGGCCTCGAGTACCTCGACCTGTATCTGATCCACTGGCCCACCCCGGCCCGCGACCTCTACCTGGACTCCTGGCGCGCCGTCGAGCGCCTCGCCTCCGAGGGCCGCATCCGCGCCGCGGGCGTCTCCAACTTCCAGCCCGCCCACCTCCAGCGCCTGCTGGACGAAAGCCGGTTGGTGCCCGCCGTGAACCAGGTCGAGCTGCACCCCGGCCTCCAGCAGGCCGAGCTGCGCGCCTTCCACACCGAGCACGGCATCGCCACCGAGGCGTGGAGCCCGCTCGCCCAGGGCGCCGTCCTGGACGACCCGGCGATCACCGCGATCGCCGCCCGCACCGGCAAGTCCGCCGCCCAGGTGGTCCTGCGCTGGCACCTCCAGCTCGGCAACATCGTCATCCCGAAGTCCGTCACCCCGGCGCGCATCCGCCAGAACCTGGACGTCTTCGACTTCCAGCTGACCGACGAGGACATGGCCACCATCGCCGCCACCGACCGCGACCTGCGGACCGGCCCGCACCCGGACCAGTTCAACTGACCGACCCCGCACCCCCGGAAGCCCGCCGCCGGGGGGGGCGGCCCCTTCGGCGTCACTGCGGGGGCTGCGGCGGGTGGCCGTAGCCGGGCGGCGGCTGGTAGCCGTCCGGCGGGGACGGCGGGGACGGCTGGGATGGCGAGGCGGGCGGGGCGGGCTGCGGCGGCTGGCCCTGGGCGGGCGGGTAGCCGTAACCCGGGCCCGGCTGCGGGGCCGGCTGCTGCTGGGCGCCCGGCTGCGGCCAGGCCGTGGGGGCGGGCGGCTGCTGCGGGTAGCCGTAGCCGGGTGGCGGCGGCGGGGCCTGGCCGGGCTGCGGTGCCCACGGCGCCCCGGGGGCGGGCTGAGCGGCCTGGCCGGCCTGACCCGCCTGGCCGGCCTGACCCGCCTGACCCGGATACGGCTGTGGCTGTGGCTGCGGCGGGTACGGCGTGGCCTGCACCTGCTGCTGCCACCCGGACTGCTGGGCGGCGGCCTGCTGGGCCCGGACGATGTCCTCGCCGACCAGGGTGGCCAGCTCGAAGTAGGCCTCGCGGACCTTGGGCCGCATCATGTCGAGGTTGACCTCGGCGCCGGCCGCCAGGCTCTCGTCGAACGGCACCACGATCACCCCGCGGCAGCGGGTCTGGAAGTGCGCGACGATGTCCTCGACCTTGATCAGCTTGCTGGTCTCGCGCACCCCGGAGACCACCGTGATGCTGCGCTGCACCAGGTCCGCGTAGCCGTGCGCGGAGAGCCAGTCCAGGGTGGTCGAGGCGCTGGAGGCGCCGTCCACGCTGGGGGTGGAGACGATGATCAGCTGGTCGGCGAGGTCCAGCACCCCGCGCATCGCGCTGTACAGCAGGCCGGTGCCGGAGTCGGTCAGGATGATCGGGTACTGGCGGCCCAGCACGTCGATGACCTGGCGGTAGTCCGAGTCGTTGAACGTGGTCGAGACCGCCGGGTCGACGTCGTTCGCCAGGATCTCCAGGCCCGAGTTGAGGTCCTGCGAGGTGAACTGACGGATGTCCATGTAGCTGCGCAGGTGCGGGATGGCCGTCACCAGGTCGCGGATGGTCGCGCCGGTCTGGCGCTTGACCCGGCGGCCCAGGGTGCCGGCGTCCGGGTTGGCGTCGATCGCGATCACCTTGTCCTGGCGCTCGCTGGCCAGGGTCGCGCCGAGCGCGGTGGTGGTCGTGGTCTTGCCGACCCCGCCCTTGAGGCTGATCACGGCGATCCGGTAGCAGCTCAGCACCGGGGTGCGGATGATCTCCAGCTTGCGCGACTTCTCGGCGGCCGCCGCCTTGCCGCCGAACTGGAACCGCGGCTGCTGGCGCTGCTGCTTGGGCTGGCTGCGCAGCAGCCGGTCCGAGGACAGCTCGACCGCGGCGGTGTAGCCGAGTGGCGCGCCGTGCGCCACGGGCGGCTGCGGGGCGGCGGAGTGCGGGAACGCGACCGGCGGCGGCGCGACGGCGCCCTGCGGCGGCCACGGCTGCACCCCGCCGGACTGCTCGTGCGGCGCGCCCGGCAGCAACGGCCGGTAGTCGTGCGGCTGGGGCTGGGCCGACTGCGGGTAGGCGGGGGGCTGCGGCCAGCCGCCCTGACGCGGATCCACCGGTGCGGGCTGCGGGGCCGGCTGCTGCGGCTGTGCGGGCTGCGGCTGGGCGGCGCCCTGCTGGGCGGCCCACGCGGCGGCGGCCTGCGGGTCGTGCGCCGGCAGTGGCTGCTGCGGGGGCAGGTGCTGTGCGGGCGGCTGAGGGTACGGCTGCGGGTACGTCTGCGGCGGGACCGGCTGGGCGGGCTGCGCCGGCGGCGGGGCCGGGACCGGGGCCGGGTACGGCGGTTGCGGGGCGGGCTGCGGCTGCACCGGGGCCTGCGCCGGCCAGCCCGGGGCGACGGCCTGTGGCTGCTCGAACGCAGGGGCAGGAGCGGGGGCAGGAGCGGGGACGGGGGCCTGGGCAGGGGCGGACGCCGGGAACGGGACGTGCTGCGCCTCGGCCTGGACGGGCTGTGCGGGCGGCACGGGCTGGGCGGGTACGGGCGCCTGAGCCGGCGTCGGGGCCGGAGCCTGAGCGGGCACCGGCGCCGGAGCGGTGGCCTGCGGAGCCTGCACCGCCGGGGCCGGAGCCTGAACTGCCGGAGCCTGCGCCGCCGTCGGAGCCTGAACTGCCGGGGCCGGGGCCGGGGCTGGGGCCGCCGAGGCGTCCGTCTGCACGTACCAGGACGGGGGAGTGTAGTCGGGCGCGTCGGACCAGTCGTCGTCGTCCTCTGCCGCGTTGTCGCCGACGTAGACGCCGTCCCGATCGCTGCTCACTAGGGCTCCCTCGTGTTCGCCGCCGCTTGTTCAGCGGTGCCGTTGCCGCATCAAAGACTAGGCCGTGCGGCAACCCCCGTTGAAGGCGGCGTCGGATCCGGAGCGGCCTCCCGGGCCCGGCGCCGCCGCTCAGTCCATCCGGCGCGGACCGCCGAGAACCTGCTGCTCGGCCTGCCCGGCCACGGCCCGCACGTACTGGCGCCGCATCCGGGTGGCCCACAGCGTGAGGTCGTCGCCGAGGGTGGGCAGCGCGGCGACGTCCTCCGGCGGGAGCGACAGCACCCGGCCGGTCAGCTCCGCCTCCTGCGGGGAGACCCGCTGCACACCCACCAGGTCGGCCGCGTTGAGCACCCGGGCCGCGTGCGGGCCCAGGTACGGCAGCAGGGTCAGGGTGGTCTGCCAGGGCGCGGCGGAGAGCCGGCTGCGCGGCGGGCGGGCGCCGAGGTCGCGCACCACCAGGACCGGCGAGGCCACCGAGGCGCCCTGCGGGCCGAGTCGGCCGACCTGGTGGACCGTCACGCACGGCTGCCCGCCGCCCGCGGCCTGCGCCAGCGGGCCCCACAGCTGCCCGCGCGCGGTCTCCACCGCGACCCGGGCGCCGATCGCGGCCGCCCGCAGCGCGATGACCTGCGCCGTCCACACGCCGCCGACCAGCACCAGGTCGTACGCGCTGGGCCGGAACAGGCCGAGCACCGCGGGCAGCCCCTGCGGGTCGGCGCCGATCACCACGCCGTCGTCGCCGACCGGGAAGGCCAGCGCCCCGAGGTCCGCAGCGTCCAGCACGTGCTTCTCCCGGCGCGGGCCGCGCAGCCCGAAGCCGGGCAGGATCCGGGACCGCGCCCGGGGCTGTTCGGCGCCGTGCTGCGGGCCGGGGGCCGGATAGGTCTGGTACGCCATCAGGACGCTCCTCCCAGCGGCAGGGTGGCGAGCACCCCGGGGGCCTGCTCCAGGTCGAGCCGGACCAGGCCGAGTCCGGCGCCCTGCGCCCGCGCCTCCACCTGGCGGCCGACCTGCGTCACCTCGCTCTCGCTGCGCCCGGTCACCCGCAGGTGCCCGCTGACGGTCACCGAGCCGCCGGTGCCGCGCCCGGCGGTCAGGCTGAAGGTGCTGGCCAGTGCGGGGGAGCCGGTGACCAGGTTGACCAGGTCGGGCGCGGCGATCCGGCCGGGCGATCCGCCGGGGCGGCTGAGCTGCGGCCAGCGGGAGATCCAGTAGGTGCTGTGCCAGCGGTCGTCGATCCGCCAGAACCGGCTGCCCTCCTGGGTGCGGCGGGTGGTGCCGCCGCCGCTGCCGGTGCCCTGGCGCCCGGCCACCGCGAGCGGGTTGGCGCAGGTGGAGATGGCCAGCGCGGCGATCAGCTCGCGCTCGTCCAGCACGGTCGCGTTGAACCCGGCGCTGTTGAGCCGCCCGGCCAGCTGGTCGGTCACCCGTTGCAGTGCCTTGCGGGCGCCCTCCTCGCCGCCGCCGCGGGCCCGGACGGCGGCCGCGGCGCGCTCCGGGTCGAGCTTGAGCGCCACCCAGGTCAGCCGCAGCCCGGGGGTGGCGGTGCCGTCCGGCAGTTCCCGGTAGGCGCGGGCGGCCAGCGACTGCTCGGGCAGGTGCGGGGCTGGGGCCGGCTGGGTGTGCTGGACGAGTTGCACCGACTCCAGGGCGATGTCGTCGACCTGGAGCGCCGAGCAGATCACGTCCAGGGGCAGCGGCAGCGCGGTGCGCACCGGGCGCAGCGGCTGGTCCTTGGCCTGGACGAGCAGCACCGAGCTGAGGAAGGTGCCGTCGCCGACCATGCCGGTCTCCCGGCGGACGGGGCGGCCGCCCAGGTCGGCCTCGGTGGCGTGGGTGCAGGTGCGCAGTGCCGGTTCGAGTTCCAGGGCGGGGGCCAGCGCCGGGTCGGTGCCGGCCGGCGGCAGCGTGCTGCGGGCCTGCCGGCGGCGGGACTTGAGGGCGGCGCGCACCCGTAGCAGTTCGGGGATGGTCCGGCCGCGCAGCGGGATCACGGCGAGCACCACCAGGACCAGCGCGACCGCGCCGAAGCCGGCGGCGACCGGTCGGCTGATCGTCCAGCCCACCGCGACCAGCGCGGCCGCGACCTCGACCAGGACGAGCTGTTGGAGCCTCAGCCGGCCGCCGAGCAGCCCGGGCCGGGGGTTGATCCGGAGCAGGACGGGCCCGCGACCGCCTTCGTCACGGCCGCTGCTCTCGCCGGCGGGCGTCAGCGGCTGCCCGGGCGCGGTCTCGGGGGCGGGGCCGCCGCGCTGCGCCCGGCCGGAGCGGCGCGACCTCCCGCCCGTTGCCGGTCCGCGGCGTCCTGGAGCGGTCTGGCTTGGCATCCCCCGGGTGACCCTCTCTGATCAGTTGCCGCGGCCCGGCTGGCCGGTGCGCGGACCGTACCCGTACCGTACTCACCGTCTGCTGCCGCATCGTAGAGGGTTCGTGCGGGTTCCCGCCCGGCGGGTGCGGGGGGCGGTGCAGGGCGGTCCGACAATGTCTGACGAGGGGGACGACGAGGATGGCATCGCGCCGGGACGAGCTGAACGCGTACACCTTCGCCCGCAAGCGCACGGTGGGGGCGTTCCTGCTGCCCGGTGGCGGCGGCAGCGACGAGGACGCGCCGCGCCCGGTGAAGGCGGTGCTGCCGAGCGTGCTGGCCGGGGCGGTGATCGTCGCCGGGTTCGGGTTGTGGGGGGTGTTCAAGCCGAGCGCGCCGCTGCACTGGGACGACGGCAAGAACGTCGTCCAGGGCAAGAAGTCGACCACCCGGTACGTGGTGCTGACCGACCCGGACGGCCGGACCAAGCGGCTGCACCAGGTGCTCAACATGTCCTCGGCGCGGCTGGTGCTGCCGGCCGAGGCCAAGGTGGTGGTGGTCGACGACGGGGTGCTCGACAGCTACCCCAACCACGGCCCGACGATCGGCATCCCGTACGCGCCGGACAAGCTGCCGACGAGGGACAACGCGGACAAGCCGATGAAGTGGTCGGTCTGCGACCGCCCGGGCTCGGACGACAAGCAGGAGACCGTCAACCAGGCGGTGTTCGTGGCGGCCGGCCCGGACGCGGCGGCGCTGGCGGCCAAGGACCGGATGCTCGGCCAGGACCAGCTGCTGCTGGTGCAGCAGGCGGACGAGCAGCAGGTCTCCGCGCAGCCGGCGCCGGGCCAGCCCGCGGCCAGGCCGGGTGACGCGAAGGTGTTCCTGGTCGACGCGCAGGGCCGCAAGCACGGCATCGGCTCGCCGCAGGCGGACGACAAGGAGCGCAAGTCGCTGATCACCGCGGTCTTCGGGCCCAACGCGGTGCCGCAGCGCGTCAAGCGCGAGTGGCTGGACACCCTGGTGACCGGCAGCCCGATCACCTTCCCGAAGGTCGACGGGGTGGCGGACAGCCCGAGCCCCAACTCCTCGGTGGAGCTGGGCAACCAGGCCGACCGCCGGATCGGCCGGCTGGTGCACTACCAGGACCGCCACTACGTGGTCGGCAAGGACCGGCTCTACCTGGTGACGCCGTTCCAGGCGGAGCTGATCCGGCAGAACCCGGACTACCAGGACCTCTACAAGTACGACGGCGACAAGCGGCCGCGCAGCGACGAGATGACCCCGGCCGACCACGCCAAGCTGGGCAACGACGCCCGGCTGCCGAGCACCGGGGACGACTGGCCGCTGAAGTCCGGTGCGCCGGCCAACAACTGGCAGGACCGGCAGGACGCGCGCCTGGTCGTGTGCAGCACCTTCGACGGCGTCGCCGAGGACGGCCGCACGCCCCGGCGCAGCGTCTGGGCCGGGACGTCCTACCCGGCGCCGTACAACAACGGCGCGGGTGCCGCGTACGTGACGCCCGGGCACGGCCTCTTCTACCGCGCGCTGGACAACGCGGCGGGCGGCTCCGGCACCGACTTCCTGATCACCGAGACCGGTCTGCGCTACTCGGTGCCGGCCAACGGCGACGGCGGCCGCGGCGCCACCACGCCGCCCGGCGCGCAGCCGGGCCAGGGCGGGCAGCCCGGCCAGGGCGGCGCCCCGAAGACGCCCACCCCGCAGCCGGGCGCCACCGCGCCGGACCAGCAGCCGCCGCAGGACGAATCGGGCGCCAACCAGGCCCGGTTGGGCTACAAGGAGCTCCAGCCGCTCCCGGTGCCGCACGAGTGGTCGGACCTCGTCCCGGCCGGCCCGCCGCTGACGGCGAAGAGCGCCGCCCAGCCGCAGAACGCCTGATCGGCCAAGCCAGGCAACGGACTTGGCCTCCGTGTCATGGTCTGGTAACTGCGCCGAGTTCGGTGTTGGGCGAGCTGCGTGTGCCGACTACAGTGCTCCTGGACATCACTAGGGTGATGGGACGGTCGGGCCGCGCTGCCCTCCGTACACGCAATGTCTGTCTCATGGGGGATGGTGGAGCATGGCTCAGGGTCAGTTCACGATGACCGCTCAGGAGATGCTGGCTTTCGCCAAGCGGATCGAGGACGCGATCGGGAAGATCGAGGCTGAGCGGCAGAAGCTCATCAGCACGGTCGATGGCATCACCGGCGGCTGGCAGGGCCAGGCGGCGAGCGCCTACAAGGCCTTGCAGGACCAGGTCAACACCGACATCGCGAAGCTGAAGGAGTCGCTGACCGCGATCCAGCACGCGATCGAGCTGACCACCAAGCACTACGCGAGCACCGAAGAAGAGCAGAAGGCGCTGTTCTCCAACGCCCAGGGCTGATCAGCCGCACCGCGCTGATCACCGTTCTGTTCCGACCTTCCGCTCGGTGGGGCGCCCGCGGCTGAGCGCGGGGTGCTCCGCATCCTCGTCAAGGGAGACATCGTGTCCGACCACATCCTCGTCAACTTCGAGACCGTCCACCACGCGGCCGAGGAAGTGCGCGCCTCGGCCGGTCGCATCGACCACCTGCTGAACGACCTCAAGGGCGACGTCAACCGCATCGCGTCCAGCTGGCAGGGCGCGGCCCAGCAGGGCTACCAGGCCCACCAGACCCAGTGGGACGCGCGCGCCGCCGACCTGCAGAAGGTCTGCACGCAGATCGCCTCCTCGCTGGACAGCGCCGCGCAGAGCTACAAGACGACCGAGAACAACAACGCCAAGCTGTGGGGGAACAACTGACCACGCGTTCCCCAGCGGGAACGTGAGGGGGCGGGTGCTCGGACTCCGGGCACCCGCCCTTCGGCGCGCGGCACGGGTGGACGACATGAGGGGTGGCAGGGTGTCCGGACGCGGGTACCGGAAGGCGGCCGCGGCACTGGCCGCGCTCGCCGTGCTGGGTGGCCCGCTCGCCGCCCAGGCGCGCGCGGACAGCGGACCCGGGCTGGCCGCCGCGGGCGACTGCCCGAAGAACGCGCCCGACGTGCCGACCGTGCCGTGGTCGCTGCAGCGCCTGCTGCTGGACGAGCTGTGGCAGGGCGGTCGGACCACCGGCGCGGGGGTGACCGTCGCGGTCATCGACACCGGCGTGGACGACCAGAACCCGCAGCTGGCCGGAAAGGTCCTGGAGGGCTCCAACCTGGTGGTCAACCGGGAGACTAAGGAGAAGGTCCCGGGCAGCTCCAAGGAGGACCCGGTCGGCCACGGCACCAAGGTGGCCGGCATCATCGCCGCCCGCCGCTACGACCGGACGGGCTTCGTCGGGCTCGCCCCCGACGCCGCCATCCTGTCGATCCGCCAGAACGACAGCGACGGCAACGGCGACGTCTCCACCCTGGTCCAGGCCGTCAACGAGGCGGTCAGGGCCAAGGCCAAGGTCATCAACATCTCCCAGGACGTCCGCGGCGCCGGCGCCGCCGGCTTCGGCGGGTACCAGGAGCTGAAGGCCGCCGTCCAGGCCGCCGAGGACAGCGGCGTCGTGGTGGTCGCCTCCACCGGCAACGACGGCAAGGAGGGCGACACCTACCCCGGCGCGTTCCCGACCGTGCTCGCCGTCGGCGCCTCCGACCGCAACAACGAGCGCGCCCCGTTCTCCCAGTACGGCTCCTTCGTGAAGGTCGCCGCACCCGGCGTCGACATGCTCTCCACCGTCCCCAGGGGCGGCCAGTGCGTCGACAACGGCACCAGCTTCTCCGCCCCGTACGTGTCCGGGCTCGTCGCGCTGCTGGTCGGCGCCCACCCGAACTGGAAGCCGGCCCAGGTGCGGGCCTGGATCGAGCAGACCGCCCAGCGCACCCAGCGCGATCCGAACCAGTTCATCGGCTGGGGCGTGGTCGACCCGGTCAGGGCCGTCACCAAGGCCCCCGAGAGCGCGCCGTTCACCGCCACCCCGGACGCCCCCGTCCAACTGGCCGCCGCCCCGATCGTGCCCCGGCCGGTCGGCCTCGGCGAGACCCAGGCCGACCGCGACGGCCGCACCGCGACGTACGTCCTCGGCATCGGGGCGCTGCTGGTCGCGCTGCTCATCGGCGGCGGCGTCGTCCTGCGCGACCTGCGCCGCAGGTCCGCGGACTGATCCGGGTACGCAGCACCTGCCCGGTGCCCGGGGAGTGCGTAGGAGAATCCTCCGCAACGGCTGTAACGTCGTGGGTCGCTCGCCGCATCCAAGAAGTGTCAGGGAGCGCGGACACGGGGGGCGGCAGGCATGGGGTGGATCGGGGCGGGCCGGGAGGCCGAGGACGCCGAGTTCCTGGAACTGGTGTCCGGCCGCACCGGCCACCTGTACCGCTCGGCCTGCCTGCTGACCAGCGGCGACACCCACTACGCCGAGGACCTCGTCCAGGAGGCCCTCAGCCGGATGTACGTGCTCTGGCGGCGCAGCGCCTGGACCGGCGGCCGGGACCGGATCGACAACCCGGCCGCCTACACCCACACGGTGATGGTGCGCACCTTCCTCGCCCAGCAGCGCCGCCGCTCCAGCACCGAGCGCCCCATCGCGGCCGTGCCCGAGTCGGAGGCGCGGGAGGCGGACGGCGCGCTGCGGATGACCCTGCTCGACGCCCTCGGCCGGATGCCGCCCAAGGACCGCGCCGTCCTGGTGCTGCGCTACTGGGAGGACCACAGCGTCGCGGAGACCGCCGAGATGCTGCGCTCCTCCCCGGGGGCGGTCCGCACCCGTACCACCCGGGCGCTGGCCCGGCTGCGCACCCTGCTCGGCGACTCGCTGGCCGAGCTCGCCGCCCGCTGACCACTGCTCGTAGTCCGTGACGCACCCCGTGACGCTCCCCGTGACGCAATTTCGTGATGCAAGGAGACGGTGACCACCCATGTCCGAACCGGACAAGTTCGAGGACGATCTTCTCTACGCCCTCACCCGTACGGGCGAGGGCTTCCGCGCCGAGCCGACCGACCTGCTCGCGGGCGGGTACCGGCGCGGCCGCCGCCGCTGGCGCCGCCGCTCGACCGCCGCGGTGGTGGGCGGCGCGGCCGCGCTGGCCCTGGTGGGCACAGGTGCGGTGTACCTCACCGGCTCCTCGCCGCGCCCGAGTACGGTGCCCGCGGCCGCCCCGAGCACCGCCGGCGGCAGCGGCTCGGCGGCCCCGGCCTCCTCGGCGTCCGCCTCCGCCTCGGCGCCGCCGGCGGTCTCCGGCGACGAGGTGCTGGCGATGTTCCAGGCCCTGCTCCCCAAGGGCGAGACCACCGGCGGCACCGGCACCGGCACGGGGGTCGATCCGGGCCGGCCGTACGGCAGCGGCATCGCCGCGACCGCCTCGCTGGTCTTCGACGACGGCAAGGGCAAGTCCGCGATGGGCATCTCGCTCGGCCGCCTGGCGGACGGCGACCCGAACCGGGTGGAGAACGACTGCCCGGACAAGAAGCTCGTCCAGTACGACGCCTGCAGTGCCACCACCCTGCCGGACGGCGGCACGCTGACCGTCCTCCAGGGCTACGAGTACCCGGACAAGCGGGCCACCACCAAGTGGTGGAACGCCAAGCTGATCGGCAAGGACGGCCGCCAGGTCGAGCTGTCCGAGTGGAACTCCCCGGCGGAGAAGGGCTCGCCGGACAGCCGCCCGAAGCCCCCGCTGACCCCCGAGCAGCTCAAGGCGATCGTCACGGACAAGTCCTGGGACCGGGTCATCGCCTCGATCCCGGACCCGGTGCCGGTCAAGCCGCGGGACAGCGGCAAGGAGTACGACAAGGACGAGATCCTGGCGATCGTCGCCAAGCTGCTGCCGGCAGGGCTGACCGAGACGGAGACCGGGGGCCAGCCGGGCTACGCGAACTTCGTGGTCAACGACGGCAAGGGCAAGTCCCTGGTGGAGATCAACGTGCAGGACTGGTCCCGTGACGACAAGACCAAGGAGGAGTTGTTCGGCAGTGCCCAGGCGCAGCCGGACGGCACCAGGGTGGTGGTCGGCAAGCGGGGCTCCAACCCGGGCATGTGGACCGTCGACACCCTGCACGCGGACGGCCTGCGGGTGGTGATCAGCGCGTTCAACAGCGGCACCCAGCAGACCCCGGCGACCCGCAGCACCCCGGCGCTGAGCACCGACCAGCTGAAGGCGATCGCCACCGCGTCGGTGTGGAAGCTGAGGAAGTAGCGGTCCGGACGTGGCAGTGCCCCGGGCGAGGGGGAGCCCGGGGCACTGCCGTGTGGGGGAGGGGTGGGGGTCAGGGCTGCTGGTCCTCGGGGAGGCTGATCACCCAGCGGGTGTCCTGGCGGGGGCGCAGGTAGAACAGCCAGTAGAGGGTGGCGGCGGCGGTGATGCCGCCGGTCCACAGCAGGGGTTCGGTGTCCAGCTGGGTCATCACGTAGACGAGGACGGCGATCAGCACCACCGGGACGGCCGGCCACAGCGGCATCCGCCAGGCGGCGGCGTGCTTGTGGTGGGCGCGGCGGGAGAGCAGCGCGGCGATCGCGACCAGCAGGTACATCCCGGTGACGGCGACGCCGGTGATGTTGCTGAGCAGCGCGCCCTTGACGAAGCAGAGCGCGGCGCCGGGCAGGCCGACGGCCAGGGTGGCGACCCACGGGGAGCCGAACCGGCCGAGGGTGCCGAAGGCCTTGTTGACCGGCTCGGGCCAGGCCTTGTCGCGGGCGGAGGCGAACAGGACTCGGGAGTTCTGGATGACCATGACGATGCCGGCGTTGATGATCGCCAGCGCGACGCAGAGGCTGATGAAGGTGCCGACCGCGGAGTTGCTCCAGGCGGTGACCATGCCGGAGATGTCGCCGGAGCTCAGGGTCTGAAGGTCGGGGGCGCCCATGGTGATGGCGACGACCGGGACCAGGATGACGGCGGAGGAGATGCCGAGCGTCCACAGCACGGTGCGCGAGACGTTGCGGCGGGGGTTCTCCAGCTCCTCGGAGAGGTAGACGGCGGTGGAGAAGCCCTGGGTGATGAACAGGGCGATGCCGAGCGCGCCGACGATGGCGCCGATGCTCACCGTGGTGGTGGCGCCGCCGTCCCCGGTGACCACGCCGTGCAGCAGGCTGGGGGCGTCGGCGTTGGCGTGGGAGAACCCGAGGACCGAGACGACGCCGGCCGCGATGACCTCCAGGACCAGGAAGACGCCGGTGATCCAGGCGTTGGCGCGCAGGTCGAGCAGGCCGGCCAGGGTGGCGGCGAGCATCACGGCGGCGCCGGTCATGGCCTTGTCGAGGTGCAGCACGGGGGCGAGGTAGTCGGCGGTGCCGAGGGCGATGACCGAGGGGACGATCATTACCACGATCAGCGAGAGCACGAAGACCAGCCAGCCGGCCAGCCGCCCGGCGAGGGTGCCGACCATCGCGTACTCGCCGCCGGCGCTGGGGATCAGGGTGCCGAGCTCGGAGTAACAGAACGCGACGGCGACGCACAGCACGGTGCCGATGGCGATGGCCAGGGCGGTGGCGCTGCCGATGCTGGAGAACAGCTCCGGGACGATCACGAAGAGCGTGGAGGCCGGGGTGACGCAGGACAGTGTGAGCAGGGTGCCGCCCACCACGCCGATCGAGCGCTTGAGTTGCTGGGGCGCGGCGGCGGTGTCGGCCGTCGCGGGGGTCGCGGCGCGTGGCGGGCGAAGCGTGTCGGTCATGTGGCTTCCGATCGGCTCTGTTCGGTCCTGTGGGTGGGAGCGGTATCGCCTCCGCTGGCTGTCTGCTCGGGTTCTGGTGGGGTCGCTCCTGGGTCGCAATGGAACCTGGGCGTATTGATTGCGTCAATGGCCGAAATGCTTCGGAATCCGTTGCGCGGAAGGGTATGGACATGCGATCCGATGATCACGTACGGTCATTGCGAGCTTTGTCCGACTTGTTACCTCTGCCACATTGCAACTGAATCCAAGGTGAACAGAGTGTTGCAAGCCGCCTTTCAAAGGTGTCCGTGGAGTCGGACGGCGATACGCCCAGGCGCCCCTTTGTGCGGCCGCAACCCCCGGACGGGGTGCGGGAACCGCAGCCCCGCCCCGGAAAGATCTAGGTAACGTTTCGACACCTGGGACGCGGAAGGGGCCGGGCTCCCGCGAGCCCGACCCCTCGATCACTGTCCGTAGCCGCCGGCGCGGTGCGCCGGCGCCTTCACACCAGCGGCAGCCAGCCCGTCTGGACCATCTGCCCGCCGGTCGCCCGGCGCGACACGTACACCCCGCGCCCCGGCGGCAGCGGCATCGGCTTGACCGTCCCCAGCAGCGCGCCCTCGTCCCGGTTGCCGGAGAGGATCACGCCCTGCCCGCCCAGCTCGCGCATCCGCTGCAGCACCGGTTCGTACAGCGAGCGGCCGGCGCCGCCCGCGCTGCGGGCCACGATCACCCGCAGGCCGATGTCCCGGGCGAACGGCAGGAACTCCGCCAGCGGCGCCAGCGGGTTGCCCGAGCTCGTCGCGACCAGCTCGTAGTCGTCCACGACCACGAACATGTCCTTGCCGCTGTACCAGCTGCGGTTGCGCAGCTGCTCGGCGGTGACGTCCGGGCCGGGCAGGCGGCGCGCGCAGGCCCCGCGCAGCATGTCCACGATGGCCGCCATGGCCGGCTGCGCGGCCGCGTACTCCACCAGGTACTCCGGCGGCACGGTGCCCAGCAGCGCGCGCCGGTAGTCGCCGACCACGATGCCCGCCTGGTCCGGGGTGTACCGCTCGGTGATCTGCTTGATCAGCATCCGCAGCAGCGCCGACTTCCCCGACTCGGTGTCGCCGAAGACGATGAACAGCGGGTCGGTCTCGAAGTTCACGAAGGCCGGTGCCAGCTCGGCCTCGTCCACGCCGAAGGCGATCCCGCGCTCCGGGCGCTCGAAGCCCTTCGGCAGCGAGTTCCCGTCCAGGACCGCCGGCAGCATCCGCACCTGCGGCGCGCGCGGGCCGGTCCAGGCCCCGTCGACGGCGGCGACCAGGCCGGCCACCCCGTGCTGGAGGTCGTCCACCGCGCAGGAGCCGTCCAGCCGCGGCAGGGCGGACAGGAAGTGCAGCCGCTCCGGGGTGATGCCGCGCCCGGCCAGCGACGGGACGTTCTGCGCCACCCGGCGGTCCACCTCGGACTCCATCGGGTCGCCGAGCTTCAGCTCGGTCCGGTTCTGCAGCAGGTCCTTCAGCGCCGGGCGCACCTCGGCGTACCGGGCCGCGGTGATGACCAGGTGGACGCCGTAGCCGAGGCCGCGCTGGGCGATGTCGCCGATCACCGCCTCCAGCACCTCGAACTCCTGCTTGAAGGTGTTCCAGCCGTCGATCACCAGGAACACGTCGCCGAACGCCTCGTCCGGCAGCTGCCCGGCCGCCCGGCGGGCCCGGTAGGTGCCGATGGTGTCGATCCCGGCGGCCCGGAACAGCTCCTCGCGCCGGTTCAGCACCCCGTGCACCTCGGAGACCATCCGGCGCACCTTGTCGACGTCCAGGCGCCCGGCCACCCCGCCGACGTGCGGCAGCCCGGCCAGTGACTGGAAGCTGCCCGCGCCGAAGTCCAGCAGGTAGAACTGCACCTCCCGCGGGGTGTGGGTGAGCGCGAACGAGGCCACCGTGGTGCGCACCACCGTCGACTTGCCCGAGCGCGGGCCGCCCACGACCAGGCCGTGGCCGGCCGCCCCCGCGTAGTCGACCTCCAGGACGTCGGTCTTCTGCTCGCGCGGCTTGTCCACGATGCCGATCGGCACCCGCAGCCGGCCCGCCGGGAAGCCGGGCGCGGTCAGCCCGCGCTCCGGCACCACCTGGAGCGGCGGCAGCAGGTGGTCCATGCTCGGCGCCTCCTCCAGCGGCGGCAGCCACACCTGGTGCGCGGCCGGGCCCTGGCCCGTCATCCGCTGCACGAACACGTCCAGCACGGTGTCGACCAGCGCGTCGTCCTGCTCCGGGGCGAGCGGCGCCTCCTCCTCCACCGCCGGCTCCGGCGGCTCCACCCGGGCCGCGGTGAACAGCACCGGGCGGGCGTTCACCCGCCGCCCGCCGGTCGACCGCTGCTGCCCCGGCGCCCGGTAGGGCCCCGAGACGTACGCGGCCTTGAACCGGTCCATCACGTCCTCGCCGAACTTGAGGTACCCGACGCCTGGCACCGGCGGCAGGTGGTAGGCGTCCGGCACCCCGATCGCCGCCCGCGACTCGGCCGCCGAGAAGGTGCGCAGACCGATCCGGTAGGAGAGATAGGTGTCCAGGCCGCGCAGCTTGCCCTCCTCCAGACGCTGCGAGGCCAGCAGCAGGTGCACCCCCAGCGACCGGCCGATCCGGCCGATCTGGATGAACATCTCGATGAAGTCCGGCTTGGCGGTGAGCAGTTCGGAGAACTCGTCGATGATCAGCACCAGCGAGGGCAGCGGGTCCAGCGCCGCGCCGGCCGCCCGGGCCCGCTCGTACTCGTGGATGTTGGCGTAGTTGCCCGCCGAGCGCAGCAGCTCCTGGCGGCGGTGCAGTTCACCCTCGATCGCGTCGCGCATGCGGTCGACCAGGGTGAGTTCGCCCTCCAGGTTGGTGATCACCGCGGAGGTGTGCGGCATGTCCGCCATGCCGGAGAAGGTCGCGCCGCCCTTGAAGTCGGCGAGGACGAAGTTCAGGATCTCCGAGGAGTGCGTCATCGCCAGCGCCAGCACCAGGGTGCGCAGCAGCTCCGACTTGCCGGAGCCGGTCGCGCCCACGCACAGGCCGTGCGGGCCCATGCCCTCCAGCGCGGCCTCCTTGATGTCCAGGTAGACGTGCTCGCCGTTCGCGCCGACCCCGATCGGCACCCGCATCCGCTCGTGCTGGGCGCGCGGACGCCAGCTGCGCGTCACGTCGAAGGAGCCCGGGTCGCCCGAGTTCATCAGGTCGGTGAAGTCCAGGTTCGACAGCAGCGGCTCGTCGTCCCCGCCGGCCGAGAGCCGGTACGGCGCCAACTGCCGTGCCAGTGCCTCGCACTGCCAGACCGAGAGCAGGTCCGGCGTGCCGGTGTACGTCGCCCCGGAGGCCGAGCGCAGCACCAGCTCCTGCGGGCTCACCGTCACCATCAGGTGCCCGCTCGGCTCGTCCAGGTCGCCCGGCACCACCTCGATGACGGTCACCCCCTGCACGCCCTCGGGGCTCGCCAGCAGCGAGTTCGGCGGCACCCCGGCGCCGTCCATCACCACCACCAGGTGCGGCTGGTCCGGCGCGGGCGCCGCGTCCCGCACGAACCGCTGGCGGCCGGCCAGCTCGTCCTGCAACAGGAACTCCAGCTCGCCCAGGTCGGTGGCGATCAGCCGGCGCGAGCCCGCGCCGTCGGCCTCCTTGCGGTGCTGGTTGTGCGGGAGCCACTTGGTCCACTCCCACTCCTCCGCCGCGCCCGGCGCCGCGGCCACCGCGACCAGCAGGTCGTCCGGCGAGTGCAGGGTGGTCAGCTGGGCGATCATCGCGCGCACGTTGCCGTACACCGAGTCCGCGTCCCCGCACACCGTGACGTGGTAGAAGGCGCGCAGCGACACCGCCAGCGGCAGGTCCTGCAAGGTGCCGTGGGCCTTCAGGAAGGAGTGCATCGCGGCCGCCGACAGCGGCTCCAGCTCGTCCATCGGCGCGGTCTGCGGCGCCACCAGCGGCGTCGACAGCTGCACCGGGCCCAGGCCCACCCGGATCTGCGCGAAGTCGCCGTCCCCGGTGCGGCGCTCCCACAGCCGCCGGCCGTCCGCCACGATCGACCACAGCTGGTCCGGCGCCGGGTTCAGGAACAGCAGCGCGCCGCGCTGGCGCTCCGCCGTGCGGCGCACCTGGCGGCGCATCTGCTGCAGGTACTTGAGGTAGTCGCGCCGCTCGTCCGCCATCGCGGTCGAACCGCCCCTGCGGGCCCGCATGATCTGCGCCAGCACCATGCCGACCGTCGAGGCGACCATCAGACCGCCCATGATCTTCATCGGGGCCGCCGCGCCCGGCGCGAAGAAGAACACCGCCGAGCCGCCCATGCCGAGCATCGGAAGGATGCTCATCAGCCAGTCCTCGCCGCCCTGCCGGGGCAGTTCGGGCGGGGTCACCAGCTCCACCGGCTCGTCCGGCACCGCCGGCGGATAGGCCCTGCCCGGGCGCTTGACCGTGATCACACCCATGTGTCATCCACCCCGCGGCGTCGATCGATCACTTCGGCATCAGCCCTCACGCAACTGGACTCGTACGGCTCGTACGGCTCGTACGGGATTCACCAGGGCGAGGACGCACCACACGGCGCCGCCCCCCGTACCGCGCGCAGGGGCCGATCCTAACGGTCGCCCCCGTACCGCCCGCCAGGCCCGCGTCCGCACCCCCCGCCGGGGGCCCGGCCCGCACCGGGGCCGGGCACGAACCGAGCGGGTAGGGTAACGCCGCGCCAACTCGCGGCCCGGTCGGGCCGGTTCCACTGCCACACCGAGCGCCGCCGTGCCGCGGCACCGTCAACAAGGGGGAGCGCCCAGTGCGTCGAAGGACCGAGGTGCGGCGATGAGCAACGCCGCCGCGACCGGCTACTGCCGGGTCACCGTCGTCGCCCCGGACCGCCGGATCGACGTCGCCCTGCCCGAGGACGTCCCGCTCGCGGACGTCTACCCCGAGGTGCTGCGCCTGGCCAACCAGAGCCGGCCCGACGGCGCTCCCACCGGCTTCCACCTGGTGCGCCGCGACGGCACCGTCCTCGACAGCGGCCTGCCGCTCGCCGCCCAGCAGGTCCGCGACGGCGACCTGCTCGCGCTGCGCCCCTTCGCCGAGTCCCTCCCGCCGGCCGTCTACGACGACGTCGCCGACGCGATCGCCAGCGCCGTCGAGACCGACCGCCGGCTCTGGAGCGCCGAACTCATGCGGGCCTTCGGCCTGATCGGCGCCGCACTGCTGCTCGTCCTGCTCGGCTTCGCGCTCTGGTTCGCCGACCTGCGCCACGACATGCACGGCCTGCCCGGCGTCCTGGCCGGCGTCACCGCCGTCGTCCTCACCGCGCTGGCCGGCGTCCGCGCCCGGGTCTACCAGGACGCCCACGCCGCGCTCGCGCTCGGCCTCGGCGCCCTGCCGCACGCCATGATCGGCGGCAGCGGCGTCCTCGCCGTCGCCCACCCGTGGGACGGCCCCGGCCGGCTCCAGTTCCTGGCCGGCTGCGTCGCCGCCTTGGTGGTCGCCGTGCTACTGGTCGGACTGCTCCCCGAGAAGGACGCGGTGTTCGTCGCCGCCGCCCTGGTCGCGGCCGCCGGGGCGCTCGCCACCTTCGCCGCCGTCCTGCTGCCGGACACCCCGGCCGGGCACATCGCCGCCGTCACCGGCATCACCGCCGTCGCGGCCGTCGGCTTCCTGCCCGGCCTCTCCGCCCGCTTCGCCCGGCTGCCCGTCGGCTTCAGCGCCCCGGGCCAGACCCGCACCCGCAGCCGCGACTACGACGAGGAGGCCGAGCGCGCCGAGGCCGTCCAGTACGAGCGGATCGCCCACCAGGCCCGCCGCGGCCACGAGGTCCTGGTCGGCCTGGTCGGCGGCTGCGCCGCGGTCGTGGTCGGCTCCTGCGCCGTCCTCGGCTTCACCGATCGGACGTTCTCCGAGCTGCTCGCGCTCGCCCTGGGCCTGGCCACGATGCTGCGCGCCCGGCTGTTCCGCTACACCGCGCAGGTCTTCAGCCTCACCATCGCCGGGCTGCTCGGCCTGGCCCTGCTGATCATCGGCCTGTCCCTGCACACCCCGCAGTTCATCCTGCGCGCCGCCAGCTCCACCGAGGTCGACCTGCGCACCGTCTGGCTGGCGGCCTCCATCGCGTTCGGCGCGGCGCTGCTCGCCGCGATCGCGCTGGTGGTGCCCCGGCTCGGCGTCTCCCCGTTCTGGGGGCGCATCCTGGACCTGGTCGACAGCCTGACCCTGATCTCCCTCGTCCCGCTGGCACTCGCCGTCCTGGACGTCTACCGGCTGGTCCGCGGCGCCACCAGCTGACCGGCCCGGCCCGCGCCGCCTGCCCCGTTCAGCCCGTCCGGCCCGCCGACCGGCCGGGTGGGCGGCACTGGTACCCTTGGCCTTCGAGCGCAGCCGTGTGTCCGCCTCCGGTGGGTCGCAGACCGCCGGCCGCGCTCCGTCACGACACCGAGTCCTCATCAGTCCTGTGTTGTCGACCAGGACCGCTCGGTACACCCTGAAGGAGTTGCAGTGGCTCTCGCCTCTGACGTCAAGAAGCAGATCTTCGCCGAGTTCGGCCAGAAGGAGGGCGACACCGGTTCCCCCGAGGTCCAGGTGGCCATGCTCTCCCGTCGCATCGCGGACCTGACCGAGCACCTCAAGACCCACAAGCACGACCACCACTCGCGTCGTGGCCTGCTGATCCTGGTCGGCCAGCGCCGCCGCCTGCTGCAGTACCTGGCCAAGAAGGACATCGAGCGCTTCCGTACGCTCGTCGACCGCCTGGGCATCCGCCGCGGTGCCGCCGGTGGCGCCCGCTAAGACCGCCGCTCGGGGCGGCTCCCCACACCGGGGAGCCGCCCCTCGCGCGTATGCCGCGGACACCCCGAGCCGCGGCGCCCGGACATAACAACTCGCGCGTACCTCCCCAGGTGGCCGAGGATTGCACCGTAGGGTTGTGGGCATGCCCGGTGATGGCGCACCAGCGCGCCACCCGGGCAGACGAACCCGAACCCCCCGCGGGCCGAAGGCTTCAAACGGAAGCCGCCCGCATCCGAGAGAGCGTCCAGACGCGGACCGCCCGTCCCGGCCCGGCAGCCGTGAGGCGCCGGTCCTCGGTAGTGGCCCCCGGAAGCCCCGCAGACCGAGCGGAGCACCCCGGAGGCTTCGATCGAAGACCGGCCCGACTGCCGTCCTCCTTGCCAGGAGGGCCAGGGCCAGCCGGCAGGCAGCGCGGGGACGCTCTCCCGGAGACGTACGAAAGAGGAGATCTTCCAGGTGGAAGAGAACGTGTTCTACGCCGAGGCCGTGATCGACAACGGTTCCTTCGGCACCCGTACCATCCGCTTCGAGACCGGCCGTCTGGCCCGTCAGGCCGCCGGCTCCGCCGTGGCCTACCTGGACGACGACACCATGGTGCTGTCGGCCACCAGCGCGTCCAAGCAGCCGAAGGAGCACTTCGACTTCTTCCCGCTGACCGTGGACGTCGAGGAGCGCATGTACGCCGCGGGCCGCATCCCCGGCTCGTTCTTCCGTCGTGAGGGCCGGCCCTCCGAGGACGCGATCCTCACCTGCCGCCTGATCGACCGCCCGCTGCGCCCGTCCTTCGTCAAGGGCCTGCGCAACGAGGTCCAGGTCGTCTGCACCGTCATGGCGCTCAACCCCGACCACCTGTACGACGTGGTGGCCATCAACGCCGCCTCCGCGTCCACCCAGCTGGCGGGCCTGCCGTTCTCCGGCCCGATCGGCGGCGTCCGCGTCGCGCTGATCAACGGCCAGTGGGTGGCCTTCCCGACCCACAGCGAGCTGGAGTCGGCCGTCTTCGACATGGTCGTCGCCGGTCGCGTCCTGCCGGACGGCGACGTCGCGATCATGATGGTCGAGGCCGAGGCCACCGACAAGACCATCAAGCTGGTCGAGGGCGGCGCCGAGGCGCCGACCGAGGACGTCGTCGCCGCCGGTCTGGACGCCGCCAAGCCGTTCATCAAGGTGCTGTGCGCCGCCCAGTCGCAGCTCGCCGCCCAGGCCGCCAAGCCGACCGGCGTGTTCCCGGTCTTCCTGGACTACCAGGACGACGTCCTCGCCGCGCTGACCGCCGCCGTCAAGGACGAGCTCGCCCAGGCCCTCACCATCCCGGGCAAGCAGGAGCGCAACAACGAGCTGGACCGCGTCAAGGCGCTGGCCGCCGAGAAGCTGCTCCCCGAGTTCGAGGGCCGCGAGAAGGAGATCAGCGCCGCCTACAACGCGCTGACCAAGAAGGTCGTCCGCGAGCGCGTCATCAAGGACAAGGTCCGCATCGACGGCCGCGGTGTCACCGACATCCGCACCCTGGCCGCCGAGGTCGAGGCCATCCCGCGCGTGCACGGCTCGGCCCTGTTCGAGCGTGGCGAGACCCAGATCCTGGGCGTCACCACCCTCAACATGCTGCGCATGGAGCAGCAGCTGGACACGCTCTCCCCGGAGACGCGTCGCCGCTACATGCACAACTACAACTTCCCGCCGTACTCGGTCGGCGAGACCGGCCGCGTGGGTGCGCCCAAGCGCCGCGAGATCGGCCACGGCGCGCTGGCGGAGCGGGCGATCATCCCCGTGCTGCCCTCGCGTGAGGACTTCCCGTACGCCATCCGCCAGGTCTCCGAGGCGCTGAGCTCCAACGGCTCCACCTCGATGGGCTCGGTCTGCGCCTCCACCATGTCGCTGCTGAACGCCGGTGTGCCGCTGAAGGCCGCCGTCGCCGGTATCGCCATGGGCCTGATCTCCCAGGAGATCGACGGTGAGACCCACTACGTCGCGCTGACCGACATCCTCGGTGCCGAGGACGCGTACGGCGACATGGACTTCAAGGTCGCCGGTACCCGCAACTTCATCACCGCCCTGCAGCTGGACACCAAGCTCAACGGCATCCCGGCGTCGGTGCTGGCCGCCGCGCTGAAGCAGGCCAAGGACGCGCGTCTGCACATCCTCGACGTGATGAACGAGGCCATCGACACGCCGGACGAGATGTCCCCGAACGCCCCGCGGATCATCACCATCAAGATCCCGGTGGACAAGATCGGTGAGGTCATCGGCCCCAAGGGCAAGATGATCAACCAGATCCAGGAGGACACCGGCGCCGAGATCACGATCGAGGACGACGGCACCATCTACATCGGTGCCGCCGACGGACCGGCCGCCGAGGCCGCCCGCACCACGATCAACCAGATCGCCAACCCGACCATGCCGGAGGTCGGCGAGCGCTACCTGGGCACCGTGGTGAAGACCACGACGTTCGGCGCGTTCGTCTCGCTCATGCCGGGCAAGGACGGCCTGCTGCACATCTCGCAGATCCGCAAGCTGGCCGGCGGCAAGCGCGTCGAGAACGTCGAGGATGTCCTCGGTGTCGGCGCCAAGGTGCAGGTCGAGATCGCCGAGATCGACCCGCGCGGCAAGCTCTCCCTCATCCCCGTCGTCGAGGGCGAGGAAGCCGGCGAGACCGCTTCCGAGTGAAGCGCCGCTAGCTGATCCTTGCGGCCCGTACGCCTCCCGGCGTGCGGGCCGCACCCTGTTGCCCCCGCGTTCGTCCAAGCGTTCCCACGCGTGTTTCCTCTGGAGGTACCCCCCGTGGCTCAGGCCCCGGCGGCGAAGCAGCGCCCCGGCTCCACCCGGACCCTGCTCAAGGGCGCGGACGGCGCCGGCACGGTGCGCCGCACCGTCCTCCCCGGCGGCCTTCGGGTCGTCACCGAGACCCTGCCGACGGTGCGCTCCGCCACCTTCGGCATCTGGGTCGGCGTCGGCTCGCGGGACGAGACCCCGCAGCTCAACGGCGCCACCCACTACCTGGAGCACCTGCTCTTCAAGGGCACCGCGCGGCGCAGCGCGCTGGACATCTCGGCTGCCCTGGACGCGGTCGGCGGTGAGATGAACGCCTTCACCGCGAAGGAGAACACCTGCTACTACGCCCGGGTCCTGGACACCGACCTGCCGCTGGCCATCGACGTGGTCTGCGACATGGTCACCGGCTCGCTGATCCGCTCCGAGGACGTCGACGCCGAGCGCGGCGTCATCCTCGAGGAGATGGCGATGGCCGAGGACGACCCGGGCGACGTGGTGCACGACCTGTTCGCCAAGGTGATCTTCGGCAGCGGCCCGCTCGGCCGCCCCATCCTGGGCACCCAGGAGACCATCAAGGTGCTCACCCGGGAGCAGATCGCCGGCTTCTACCGCCGCCGTTACCGGCCCGAGAACCTGGTGGTCTCGGCCGCCGGCAACCTCGACCACCACACGGTGGTCAAGCAGGTCGAGCAGGCCTTCGCGGCGGTGCTGGCCCGCTCCGACGCGGCCCCCGCCGAGGCCCGCCGCGGCGTCAAGGCGCTGCGCACGGCCGGCCGGGTCGAGGTGCTCAACCGCTCCACCGAGCAGGCCCACCTGGTGCTGGGCGTGCCCGGGGTGCCGCGGCACGACGAGCGCCGCTGGGCGATGGGCGTGCTCAACGCGGCCCTCGGCGGCGGGATGAGCTCCCGGCTGTTCCAGGAGGTCCGGGAGAAGCGCGGCCTGGCGTACTCGGTGTACTCGTACTCCTCGTCCTACGCGGACAGCGGCCTGTTCGGCATCTACGCCGGCTGCCAGCCCAAGCGGGTCGAGGAGGTGCTGCGGATCTGTCGCGCGGAGCTGGCCAAGGTGGTCGCCGAGGGCATCACCGAGGAGGAGCTGCGGCGCGCGATCGGCCAGATCTCCGGCTCCACCGTGCTGGGCATGGAGGACACCGGCTCGCTGATGAACCGGATCGGCAAGGCCGAGCTGAGCTACGGACACCACCTGTCGGTGGACGAGATGCTGGCGCGGATCGCGGCCGTGACCCTGGACGACGTCCACGCGGTGGCCCGTGATGTGCTGGGCGCGTACCGGCCGTCGCTGGCGCTGATCGGACCGGTCAACGACAAGCGGGCCGCCAAGCTCGCCGATCTGCTGGTGTGAGAGGACATTTCGCTATGACGCTGCGTGTCGCCGTGATCGGTGCCAACGGCCGGATCGGCTCCGAGGCGGTCAAGGCCGTCGAGGCCGCACCGGACCTCGAACTGGTGGCCACCCTGGGCCGCGGGTCCGAGCCGGCGGAGCTGACCGAGGCCGGCGTCCAGGTCGCCGTCGAACTCACCCACCCGGACTCGGTGATGGGCAACCTCGACTACTGCCTGCACCACGGCATCCACGTGGTCACCGGGACCACCGGCTGGACGGACGAGCGGCTGGCCACCGTCCGCGGCTGGCTCGACCAGGCCCCCGAGCTGGGCCTGCTGATCGCGCCGAACTTCTCCATCGGCGCGGTGCTCGGCATGAAGTTCGCGCAGACCGCGGCGAAGTACTTCGAGTCGGTCGAGGTGGTCGAGCTGCACCACGACCGCAAGGCCGACGCCCCCAGCGGCACCGCCACCCGTACCGCGCAGCTGATCGCGGCCGCCCGCGCCGAGGCCGGCCGCCCGCAGCAGCAGGACCCGACCACCCACGGCCTGCCCGGCGCCCGCGGCGCCGACGTGGACGGGGTGCCGGTGCACGCCGTCCGGCTGCGCGGGCTGCTCGCCCACCAGCAGGTGATGTTCGGCGACACCGGTGAGACGCTCACCATCCGGCACGACTCGCTGCACCACAGCAGCTTCATGCCGGGCATCCTGCTCGGTGTGCGCAAGGTCGTGGAGACGCCGGGGCTCACCCTGGGCCTCGAACACTTCCTGGACCTGTGAGCCCGGCATGACGTCCCGTACCGGATTCTTCGTCCTGTCCGGCGTGCTGCTGCTGGTCGCCCTCCTCTGCGTCGGGGAGGGTGTCCAGCTGGTCGCCACCGGCAAGCCGCTCGGCATCGGCATCGGCCTGTGCGCCTTCGTCATCCCGGTGATCGGCGTCTGGTTCCTGCGCCAGACCGTCCGGTTCGGCCGGGCCAGCGAGCAGCTCGCCCGGGAGCTGGAGGCCGAGGGCGGCCTGCCGGTGGACGAGCTCCAGCGCACCACCGGCGGGCGCATCGACCGGGCCTCGGCCGACGCGGTGTTCGCCCGCCGCCAGGCCGAGGCGGAGGCCGCGCCGGCCGACTGGCGGGTCTGGTTCCGCCTCGCGGTGGCGTACGCCGACGCCGGCGACACCCCGCGCGCCCGCAAGACCATGCAGCACGCCATCAAGCTGCACAGCACCGAACCCGCAAGGAGTAACGCGTGAGCGACGAACCGACGGCCCCCAGCTTCCGCAGCGACGTCACGGTCGAGCTGGTCCGCAGCGCGGCCGCCGACTCGGACGTCATCTGGGCGGCCCGCGTCTCGACCGCGGGGGAGCAGTCCCTGGAGGCGGTCCAGCAGGACCCGGAGAAGTCCAAGGGCCTGATCAACTTCCTGATGCGGGACCGGCACGGCACCCCCTTCGAGCACAACTCGATGACCTTCTTCATCAGCGCGCCGATCTTCGTGTTCCGGGAGTTCCACCGGCACCGCAGCGGCTGGTCCTACAACGAGGAGTCCGGCCGCTACCGCGAGCTGCAGCCGGTCTTCTACGTCCCGGCGGAGGAGCGCAAGCTCGTCCAGCAGGGCCGCCCGGGCCGCTACGAGTTCGTCGACGGCACCCCCGAGCAGCACAGGACCACCACCGAGGCGATGGAGGCCGCGTACCGCGAGTCCTACGCGCGCTACCAGGAGATGCTGGCGGCCGGCGTGGCCCGCGAGGTGGCCCGCGCGGTGCTGCCGGTCGGCCTGTTCTCCTCGATGTACGCGACCTGCAACTCCCGTTCGCTGATGCACTTCCTGTCGCTGCGGACCAAGCGGGAGCACTCGGCGGTGCCGTCCTTCCCGCAGCGCGAGATCGAGATGGTCGCCGAGCAGATGGAGCAGGAGTGGGCGCGGCTCATGCCGCTCACCCATGCGGCCTTCGAGAAGCACGGCCGGGTCGCTCCCTGACCTGGGACGATAGGCATATGGGCGGAGTGTCTCGCATGTCTGGATTGCGGCTTTTCTAGCCGCTCCCTACATTCATGAACACGGATTCCGGTGCTGCCCGAACCCCCGAGCGGGCAGCACCGGAATCCCATGTCACCGCCTGTTTCCGCCGCTTCGCACGGTATGCCCCTGTCCGAACACTGGACCGGTGTGGTTACCGCCCCACCGCCTACGAGTAGCTTTGGACGCATGGCTCCGACCTCCACCCCCCAGACGCCGTTCGGCCGGGTCCTGACCGCGATGGTCACCCCGTTCACCGCCGACGGCGGACTCGACCTCGACGGCGCCCAGCGCCTCGCCACACACCTCGTGGACTCCGGCAACGACGGCCTCGTCGTCAACGGCACCACCGGTGAGTCCCCGACCACCAGCGACGCCGAGAAGGCCCAGCTCGTCCGCGCCGTGGTGGAGGCGGTCGGGGATCGCGCCCACGTGGTGGCCGGCGTCGGCACCAACGACACCCACCACAGTGCCGAGCTGGCGCGACAGGCGGAGGCCGCCGGAGCCCACGGCCTGCTGGTCGTCACGCCGTACTACAGCAAGCCCCCGCAGGAGGGCCTGTACCGGCACACCGTGCACATCGCGGACACCACCGGGCTGCCGGTCATGCTCTACGACATCCCGGGCCGCAGCGGTGTCGCGCTGAGCCACGAGACGCTGGTCCGCCTCGGCGAGCACCCGCGGATCGTCGCCAACAAGGACGCCAAGGGCGACCTCGGCGCCGCCGCCTGGGCCATCGCCCGCTCCGACCTCGCCTGGTACTCCGGCGACGACATCCTCAACCTGCCGCTGCTGTCGGTCGGAGCCGCCGGAGTGGTCAGCGTCGTCGGACACGTCGTGGCCGGCGAACTGCGTGCGATGATCGAGGCGTACCTGGCCGGCGATGTGGCCAAGGCCACGGCGATCCACCAGGGCCTGCTCCCGGTGTTCAGCGGTATGTTCCGCACGCAGGGCGTCATTCTCGCCAAGGCCGCGCTGGAGCTCCAGGGACTGCCGGCCGGCCCGCTGCGGCTGCCGCTGGTCGGCGCGACTCCCGAGGAGATCGCACGATTGACGAAGGATCTCGCCGCCGGCGGGGTACACCTGTAACAGACGAAGACGTGCGCGCCCCGGCTCGCCGGACCCTCACGGGCCCGCCGCTGGACCGGACCGACGGCGCGAGAGCACCGACCCAGTAGGAAAAACGACACTGAGTACGCACGCCATATGTCTTCAGGGGGAGGACCCCGGGCATATGGCGTGCGTCGTGAGGAGAGTCTTTTGAGCCACCCGCACCCCGAACTCGGCGCACCCCCGGCCCTGAAGGAGGGCGCCCTCCGCATCACCCCGCTCGGCGGTCTCGGCGAGATCGGCCGCAACATGACGGTCTTCGAATACGGGGGCCGCATCCTGATCGTCGACTGCGGCGTCCTCTTCCCCGAGGACGAGCAGCCCGGTGTGGACCTGATCCTCCCGGACTTCACCTACATCCGGGACCGCCTCGACAAGATCGACGGCATCGTCCTCACCCACGGGCACGAGGACCACATCGGCGCCGTCCCGTTCCTCCTGCGGGAGAACCCGGACATCCCGCTGATCGGCTCCAAGCTCACCCTCGCCCTGATCGAGGCCAAGCTCGCCGAGCACCGCATCCGGCCGTACGTGCTGGAGGTCAAGGAGGGCGAGCGCGAGCGCATCGGCCCCTTCGACTGCGAGTTCATCGCGGTCAACCACTCCATCCCGGACGCCCTGGCGGTCGCCGTCCGCACCCCCGCGGGCATGGTCGTGGCCACCGGCGACTTCAAGATGGACCAGCTGCCGCTCGACGGCCGCCTGACCGACCTGCCGACCTTCGCCAAGCTGGCCGAAGAGGGCATGGACCTGCTGCTGGTGGACTCCACCAACGCCGAGGTCCCCGGCTTCATCCCGCCCGAGCGGGACATCTCGGCCGCGCTGCGGAACGTCTTCGCGAACGCCGACAAGCGCATCATCGTCGCCTCCTTCGCCAGCCACGTGCACCGCATCCAGCAGGTGCTGGACGCCGCGCACGAGTACAAGCGCAAGGTCGCCTTCGTCGGCCGCTCGATGGTCCGCAACATGGGCATCGCCCGCGACCTCGGCTACCTGAAGGTCCCCGGCAACATGGTCGTCGACGTCAAGCAGCTCGACGACCTGCCGGACAAGGACGTCGTGCTGATCTGCACCGGCTCCCAGGGCGAGCCGATGGCGGCGCTGTCCCGGATGGCCAACCGCGACCACCAGATCCGCATCGTCGAGGGCGACACCGTCGTCCTGGCCTCGTCGCTCATCCCGGGCAACGAGAACGCCGTCTACCGGGTGATCAACGGCCTCACCCGCTGGGGCGCCAAGGTCGTGCACAAGGGCAACGCCAAGGTGCACGTCTCCGGCCACGCCTCGGCCGGTGAGCTGCTGTACTTCTTCAACATCTGCAAGCCGCGCAACCTGATGCCGGTCCACGGCGAGTGGCGCCACCTGCGGGCCGCCGCCGACCTGGGCATCGCCACCGGCATTCCGCGCAACCGCGTGGTCATCGCCGAGGACGGCGTCTGCGTCGACCTGGAGAAGGGCGTCGCCCGGATCGTCGGCAAGGTGCAGGCCGGGTACGTCTACGTGGACGGCGCCTCGGTCGGCGACATCACCGAGGCCTCGCTCAAGGACCGCAGGATCCTCGGCGAGGAGGGCTTCATCTCGGTCTTCGTCGCGGTCGACTCGACCAACGGCAAGATCGTGGGCGGTCCGACCTTCCAGGCCCGCGGCTCCGGCATCGACGACAACGCGTTCGTGCCGGTCGCCGCCAAGCTCCAGGAGGCCCTGGACCGCTCGGCGAGCGACGGCGTGCTGGAGCCCCGCCAGGTCCAGCAGCTGGTCCGCCGGACCGTCGGCAAGTGGGTGGCGGACAACTACCGCCGCCGGCCGATGATCCTGCCGGTCGTCGTCGAGGTCTGAGCCTCCGGCGGCTGGTTTGACGTGGGGCAGCCCGGTGCGTAATGTTCTCCGGGTTGCCCCACGGGACGGCCCCGCAGGAAGTTTCTCGAATGCGAATTCGAGAATGACCGCGGAAAACGGCCCGAAAAACTCTGATAGAGTTCGGGAGCGCCGAAAGGCGAAAGCCACTCAGGTAAATGAAACTCCGGAAAACGGAGCGGAAAACATCTGATAAGCTTGAAACACGAAAGAACGAAGCGCCCGGAGGGCCCGCTGGAAGGCGGTCCGAAGGAAGTGTCCGTTCCTTGAGAACTCAACAGCGTGCCAAAAGTCA
>NZ_JBHWIO010000088.1:35646-36593 GCF_042732075.1 Kitasatospora sp. NPDC059812 | reverse complement strand
AACACGGACGCGGCGTCCTCCTCGTCAACGAGCTGGCCGAGAAGTGGGGCTGCTGCCCCCGCGCCGGCGGGGTCGGCAAATTCGTCTGGGCGCTGATCGCCCCCGCACCCGCGCCCGCCACCCTCCTCACCGTCTGAACAGGCACCCACCATGCGACTCCCCTTGACCGCCCGCCACCTGTTCGACACCGGCTCCACCCCCGCCGACACCTACGCCACCCTCGCCCGCCACACCCGCGAACCCCTCCGATCCGCCCGCGCCGTCTGCACCGCCCTCGGCATCCCCGCCGCCGAAACCCAACGCCGCCTCAACGACTGCTACGACGCCCTCCTCGCCACCCCCCGCCCCGGCACCGAGAACGACACCGGCGAACTCCTCGAAGCCCTCGGCGTCTTCGACATCCCCAAAACCCCCGACAACCGCGACCTCGCCATCATCGAACTCCTCACCACCGCCATCGACGCCCACGGCAACATCCGCGCCGGCCACCAACACGGCCTCACCCGCTGGTTCACCACCGGCAACCTCACCACCGCCTACCTCTCCCTCACCACCACCCAACCCCACCCCACCACCGGCAACCCCACCCACTACTGGACCACCCTCACCACCGCCGGCGAACTCCTCACCACCACCACCCCCGACCCCCGCCTCAAACCCGCCCTCACCCACTGCCGCACCCAAGCCCAAGCCCAAGCCACCCACACAACCCACCCGTGAACACAGGAAGTCGACCCACCCGACTTCCTACGCGCCCCGCAGAACCCATCTGCCGCACACCGCCCTGGCTTCGTTCACTTCTAGCAGTAGCGTTTGTCTGCCGGTTTGAGCAGCAGTTGACGATCTTGAGGACCGTGGATGTTCACGAAGCAGCAGCAGTCCACGGGACGGGGGGGGCGCCCCCCCCGCGGGGGGGCGGGGCGGGGAGGATATAGGGCACCCCCCAC
>NZ_JBHWIO010000088.1:0-35636 GCF_042732075.1 Kitasatospora sp. NPDC059812 | reverse complement strand
TTGGGTGCGCGTTTTGCCCCCTTTTTCACCTTTTTGCGGCGGGTGTTTTTCAACCCCCCCCCCCCCCCCCGCGGGCCGCCCCCCCCCCCGGGGGGGGGGGGGGCCCGTCGAGTCTGTTTTCGCCCCACCCACGAGCCCGTGGTGTGGGTTCTCCCGCAGCTGGCCTTCGAGGCAGTTGCTGCCAACGCGGGTAGCTCAGCTGTTGATGCCGGGTGCGACCTCGCGGGTCATACGGAGGTTGGGCAGCCTTCCTTGCCAGAGCTCTCGCTCACCCGTGGCCTTGAATCCGTGGCGCTGGTAGAAGCGGACCGCGCTGTCGTTGTAGTCGGTGGCCCATAGGCATATGGGTGCGGATCCGGCCCAGGTGAGGAACTCGGTCATCATGCGGCCACCGAGCCCCCGGCCCTGGACGTGTTCCAGCAGATACATCGGTCCGAGAGTGACCACCTCGCCGCGGCGCCCGCAGAGAACGCCCACGATCTCGGTTTCAGAACGGAGAACACGGCAGAACAGCAGATCCGGCTCCTGGTTCGCTGTCTCGATGAACTCCCGCCACTGGTTGATGCCTTCCGTGGTAGCTGACGAGCCGCGATGCTCACGGATCCAGTCCTCGTCGATCCCCACCTCCGGGTTGGGGTATGTCTGCAGCCAAGCCCTCAGCAGCAACGGCCCCAGCTGCGCGGAGTCGCCCGGACGAGCAGCTTCGATCACGTAGGTCATGGCAACGATCCTCGTCGATCATCCACCGCTTCAGGCCGCCCAGTCATCCCTGCGACGAACTTCTGATGGATGCCACCGCCGACGACTTCCTGTTCGCCGGGGAGACTGCCTGACCGGGACTGACCCATGCTTACGGACCTTGCCGTACCGCGCCGGGTCGTATCCGGGATCGCCGAGTTCAACCGTGGCGGCCTGCCCGCACCGGCCGCCACGGACGACGGCACCCATTGGACCTACGGAGGCGGCCCGCTCAGAGCCGCATGAGCCCGGCGGCGGTCGGCCGGAATCCGCACTGGCCGTAGAAGGACTCCAGGTGCGGTTCGTAGTCGACGTGCAGCCACTGGGCACCGCGTGCCCTCGCCTCGTCGGCGGCCGCCCTCACCAGCCGGGTCCCGAGCCCCTGCCCGCGCTCATCCGGGTGCACGGTGGTGTCCAGGACGAAGGCGTGCACACCGCCGTCGCCGACGACGTTGACGAATCCGACCAGCCGGTTCCCCCGGCGCGCCGCGATCCAGGCGAGACTGCGGGCCAGCATCGGCGCGAAGGAGGTCGGCTTGTGATCCGGCCACGACGCGCCGAACAGCTCGTTGAGTTCGGTATCCGTCAGCTCGGGACACACTGCCAACATCCCGTCATCGGCCCACGACGCATCACTGGTCACCATGCAAGGCAGCCTGCCATGCATCCACGGCTGTGATCGCCGCTCCATTCCTCGCCCGGGACCTCGAAGGCGGTGGCCCAGCGCGCGTGATCGTCGGCAGCGCCGGGCCGAGCTGGACGCAGGAAGTCGGCCCCGCCGACTTCCTGCGCCTGGGCCCTCGCGCCAAGGGCGAGCACCGGCGTCGGCCACCGCACCGCGCGCCGCGGCCGGCCGCCGCGTTCGCCCGCCCAACCCTGTGATGTGATCGTTCTGTTGACGTACTACCAACAGGAGCTGACCATGTCCTCACCCCTGCCCACCGCCGTCCGTCTGACCGTCGGCCGGCACACCTTCGACGGGCTGGCCGCCGGGCCCGCCGACGGGGAACTCGTGCTGCTGCTGCACGGGTTCCCCGAGTTCGCCGACTGCTGGAGCGCCGAGCTGACCGCGCTGGCCGCGGCCGGCTACCGCGCGGTGGCGGTGGACCAACGCGGCTACTCCCCCGACGCCCGCCCCGCGGACATCGCGGACTACTCCGTCGAGCTGCTGGTCGCGGACGCGCTGGGCTTCGCCGACGCCCTGGACGCGCCACGCTTCCACCTGGTCGCCCACGACTGGGGCGGCCTCGTCGCCTGGGCGCTGGCCTCCACCCACCCGGAGCGGCTGCACAGCCTGACCGTGCTCTCCACCCCGCACCCCGAGGCGCTCTACGAGGCCCTCAACAACGACAGCGACCAGCGCGAACGCTCCCAGTACATCAGGGAGTTCCGCCTGCCGGAACACGTGGCCGAGCAGGCCATGCTGGCCGACGACGCGGCCAGGCTGCGCGCGATCTACCGGGGCGCGCTGCCGACGGACCAGGCCGAGTCCAACGTCCGACGGCTGACCGAGCCGGGCGTGCTGACGGCCGGGCTCAACTGGTACCGGGCGATCAACGAGGAACTCCGGGTGCCGGCCGGCGAGATCACCGTCCGCACGCTCTTCGTCTGGGGCACCGAGGACCGCGCCCTGGGCCGCGACGCCGCCGACCTGACGGCCAAGCACGTCAGCGCCCCGTACCGGTTCGTCGCACTGGAGGGCGCCACCCACTGGCTGCCGGAGGCCGACGCCGAGCGGATCGTGCCGCTGCTCCTGGAGCACCTCGCGGGCTGATCCGGAGCGGTATTCCCGGCGCGCCGCCCCACCGGCGCGCCGGCTTCGCCGCCCTCAGGCCGCCCTCAGCCCGGTCTCAGCCCGCCCTCGGCGTGTTCCGGGATCGCGCCCAGCTCTCCGCCTGCTCCGGGTCCCACAGGAAGCGGGCGCCGAAATCCTTCTCCTCGCCGGGTCCCGCCTCCGTCAACGCACGCACCAGCGCCGGGCTGTAGACGGCATGGACCCGGAAGTTCACCAGGAACCGACTCTTGATCACGATCCGCACGTAGCGGCGGCTGTTGCCCCGATGACGTCCGGCCACGATGACGCAGTCACCGCCGTCGCCCAGCCCCCCTGCACCAGAAGTCGGCCCCGCCGACTTCCTGCGTTCCCCCCGCCACCGGCCCGGCCTGAGCTGCTCTGCTCCCGCAACCGTTCGGGGTGCGGGCCGTACCTGCCGATCGGCAGGGGCAGCCCGATGAACTTGCGCTGGGCATTCGTGAGTTGCCCACGCGTCACGACCAGTGTGCTGCCGGGTTCCGCCCCCCACGAAGAAGGCGATACCCACGCCTGATCGCGACGCCACACGGATCTAGAGGCGGCAGCTGATCTCCATTCCGTCCTCCACGGGGAACGTGACGCTCTGGTAGCCGTTGCGGGGCTCGCGGACGTAGTCGAGGTAGGGCGCGAGGGCCTCCAGGTCGACGTCGTCGGCGACGACGAGGGTGCCGGGCGCGAGGCGGGGTTCGAGGAGCCGCAGAACGGGCAGGCACAGGTCCTTCCAGCCGTCGAGGAGGACGAAGTCGGCGGAGCCGTCGACTGCGGCGAGGGTGTCGCGGGCGTCTCCTTCGAGGACGGTGATCAGGTCGTCCAGTCCCGTCTCGGCGAACGTCCGGCGGGCGGCCGCGGCCTTGGCGGCGCTCAGTTCCGTACTGATCACCCGGCCCGTCCCGTTGTCGCGCACCGCGGCGGCGAGATGGAGCGTGGAGATGCCGAAGGACGTGCCGAACTCGACGACGGTGGCGGGGCGGGTGGCCCGGATCAGGTTGTAGAGGAGGCGGCCACCCTGGGCCGAGATCGGCATGTACACCTCGGCGTTGGCGTCAGCCTGCTCCTGCGGGCCGAGGGGCGCGGAGCCCTGGGGCCGCGCCGCCCGGATCCGCTTGCTGGTCGCCTCGTCCTGCTCGGCATGCCGGAACATCCGGTCGAGGGCGGTGGCGACGCGGGGGTCTTCGAGGGTGTTGGTGGGTGTCATGGACCTAGACTAGACGCACCGTTGCGTTGCGTCTAGCGATTCTGGCCTACCCTGGCCCCAGGAGGCAGACATGGAACGAGGAAGTACGGCCGCCGCGGCGGCCGCGCCACAACCGGCGGCACGCCACCACGGCAACCGGCACGGCCGCAGCGAACAGGCCCGGCAGGCAGTACTGGAGGCGGCCGACGACCTTCTGGTCGAGAAGGGCTTCACCGGCGTCACCATCGAGGGCATCGCCGCCCGGGCGGGCGTCGCCAAGCAGACCGTCTACCGCTGGTGGAAGACCAAGACCGACATCCTCCTGGACGCCTTCCTCCAGGACGCGGCCGAAGCCCTGACCCCGCCGGACCACGGCGACCTGGCCCCGGACCTGCGCGCCCACCTGCGCCAACTGGCCCTGTTCCTCACCCGGTCCGACGCGGGCGCCGTCTTCAAGGCCCTCATCGGGCACGCCCAGCACGATCCCGCGTTCGCCGCCGCCCTGCGGTCCGGGTACCTCGACGAACAGCGCCGACGCGACCGGCTCCCGCTGGAACGCGCGGTGGAACGCGGCCAGCTCGCCGCCGGACTCGACATGGCGGCGGAGATCGACCAACTCGTGGGACCGCTCTACCACCGCGTCCTGGTGACGGCGGAACCCGTGGACGAGGCTTTCACCGACCGCCTCGTCGAGGCGTTCCTGCACCGCGCGGGCGTAGCGGACTCAGCGGAGTAGCGGAGTAGCCGACGCAGGGGAGACGGTGAGCAGCCGACTCCCGGGCACCGGCGGGACCGCCGAGCAGGTGGCCGCGCTCAGTGCCGAGTGGTTGCGGCGTACTGGTCCGACGACAACGCGAACACCCGCACTCGCCGACCGCCGGCGGGACTGACGGTCTCACGGGCCAGCCGCATCCCCAGTTTGGTCATGATCCGTTCGGAGGCATCGTTGCCCACTTGGGTGATGCTGACGATCCGCTCCAGCCCTCGCTCCTCGAACCCGAACCGCACAGCGGCCGCAGCGGCCTCGGTGGCCAGGCCCCGCCCCCAGTGGGGACGTCCCAGCCGCCAGCCGACCTCGACCGCCGGCAGCACCTCCGGCAGGAAGCCGGGGACCGAAAGGCCGGTGAACCCGGCCAGCTCGCCCGTGGACCGGATCTCCACGGCGAACAGGCCGAAGCCCTGCGCCTCCCACTCGCTCTCCCAGGCCTGGATCCCGCCGCGGGTCTGCTGTTCGTCACGGACGCTGCCGTCACGGATCCACCGCATGACCTCGGGGTCGGCATTGACGGCGGCCATGGGCGCGACGTCCTCCTCGCGCCAGCGACGCAGGATCAGACGCGGAGTCTCAAGCGTGACCATCGAACCATTCTGGATCACCAAGGGGCTCTCCGCCATCCGCCGATCGTCGTGCCCACTGCGCAACGGACCGGCAGATCGTAGCGGGGGGGGGGGGGGCGGGGCCGCCGCGCGGGCGGGGCCACGCGCCCCCCCCCCCGGCCCGCCGCCGGGGGCCGGCGGCGCCCCCTCGGGGGCACCCCCCCCGCGGGCCTGGTGCGCGCCCCTCCCCCCCGCGCGGGTCATCCTCGGGGCGGGGCCCCGGCCCCCCGGCGGGGCCGGCCCCCGCCGAGTACCGCACCGCGCCGCCGTATCAGTGCGCGGCGGCCTCCCAGTTGGCGCCGACGCCCACCGAGACGTCCAGCGGGGCGCGCAGCGGGTAGGCACCGGCCATCTGCTCGCGGACGATCGCCTCGACCTGCTCGCGCTCGCCCGGGGTCAGCTCCAGCACGATTTCGTCGTGCACCTGGAGCAGCATCCGGGAGGTGAGGCCGGCGGCGCGCAGCGCCTCGTCCACCCGCAGCATGGCGATCTTGACGATGTCGGCGGCCGAGCCCTGGATCGGGGCGTTGAGGGCCATCCGCTCCGCCATCTCGCGGCGCTGGCGGTTGTCGCTGTTGAGGTCCGGCAGGTAGCGGCGGCGCCCGAGCAGCGTCTCGGTGTAACCGGTGGCTCGGGCCTCGTCGACGACCCGGCGCAGGTAGTCGCGGACGCCGCCGAAGCGCTCGAAGTAGGTGTCCATCAGGCCCTGGGCCTCGCCGGGCTTGATGCCGAGCTGCTGCGAGAGCCCGTACGCGGACAGCCCGTAGGCGAGGCCGTAGGACATCGCCTTGATCTTGCGGCGCATCTCGGCGTCCACCGCGGTGCCCGGGACCTCGAAGACCTGGGAGGCGACGGTGGTGTGCAGGTCCTCGCCGGTGGCGAAGGCCTCCAACAGGGCCTCGTCCTCGGAGAGGTGGGCCATGATGCGCAGTTCGATCTGCGAGTAGTCGGCGGTGAGCAGCGACTCGTAGTCCTCGCCGACGACGAAGGCGCGGCGGATGGCGCGGCCCTCCTCGGTGCGGACGGGGATGTTCTGCAGGTTCGGGTCCTGCGAGGAGAGCCGGCCGGTGGCGGCGACCATCTGGTTGAAGGTGGTGTGGATGCGGCCCTTGGGCGAGACCGTCTTGAGCAGGCCCTCGACGGTGGTGCGCAGCTTGGCCTGGTCGCGGTGGCGCAGCAGGATGACCGGCAGTTCGTTGTCGGTCTGGGTGGCGAGCCAGGTGAGCGCGTCGGCGTCGGTGGTGTAGCCGGTCTTGATCTTCTTGGTCTTGGGGAGGGCGAGCTCGCCGAAGAGGATCTCCTGGAGCTGCTTGGGCGAGCCGAGGTTGAACTCGCGCCCGGCGGCGGCGTGCGCCTCCTCGACCACGCGCTGGATCTCGGTGGCGAACTGCGCCTCCAGGCTGGTGAGCCAGGGGCGGTCGGCGGCGATGCCGGTGCGCTCCATCCGGGCCAGCAGGGCGGCGATCGGCAGCTCCATGTCGCGCAGCAGCCCGGTGGCGCCGACCTCGGCGAGGCGGGTGTCGAAGAGCGCGGCGAGGTCGAGGACGGCGCGGGCCTGGAGCATGAGCGCCTGGGCGCCCGCTGCCGGGTCCTCCTCCGGGGCGTCGAAGGCGAGTTGGCCGTCCTCGGTGGCGGGGGCGGGGGTGAGCGAGCGGGCCAGGTACTCCTCGGCGAGCACCTCCAGGGTGAAGGTGCGGCGGCCGGGCTTCTCCAGGTAGGCGGCGAGGGCGGTGTCGGCGACGACGCCCTCGATGGCCCAGCCGCGCTCGGCGAAGGCCCGCATGACCTGCTTGGCGATGTGCAGGGCCTTGGGGGCGGCCGGGTCGGCGAGCCAGGCGGCGAAGGCCCGCTCGTCCTCCTCGGCGAGCTGCGCCGGGTCGAACCAGGCGGCGGATTCCCCTGCGGCCAGGGCGACTTCGGCGACCTCGCCGGTGCCGAGCGCCCACTGGTAGACGGCGGCGAGGGCGACGGGGGCCTTGGTGTCGGCGGCGTGCTCGCGCAGCCAGCCGGCCAGCGTGCCCGGGTCGGTGAGCAGTTCGCCGTCGACCTCGACGCCGGGGGCGAGTTCGGCCGCGGCCTCCTCCTCGCCGGCGGCCGGGTCGATGCCGTGGACGCGGTCGCGGAAGTTGGCGTTGCGGAACTCCAGCGACTCCATCAGCGTGCCGACGGCGGCCTTGTCGAACGGCGCGCGGGCCAGGTCGCCGACGCCGAGCGGGAGTTCGACGTCGCGGACGAGCTCGGTGAGGACGCGGTTGCGCTTGACCGAGTCGAGGTGTTCGCGCAGCTTCTCGCCGATCTTGCCCTTCACCTCGTCGGCGCGGGAGACGAGTTCGTCGAAGGAGCCGAACTGGTTGACCCACTTGGCGGCGGTCTTCTCGCCGACGCCGGGGATGCCGGGCAGGTTGTCGGACGGGTCGCCGCGCAGGGCGGCGAGGTCCGGGTACTGGCGCGGGGTGACGCCGTACTTCTCGGCGACCTTCTCCGGGGTGTAGCGGGTGAGCTCGGAGACGCCCTTGGTCGGGTAGAGGACGGTGATGTGGTCGGTGACCAGCTGGAGGGAGTCGCGGTCGCCGGTGACGATGTCGACGTCGTAGCCGGCCGCCTCGGCGGCGGTGGCCAGGGTGGCGATGATGTCGTCGGCCTCGAAGCCCTCGGCCGTCAGCCGGGGGACGTTCATCGCGTCGAGCAGTTCGCCGATCAGGGGGACCTGGCTGCGGAACTCGTCCGGCGTCTTGGCGCGGTTGGCCTTGTAGTCGGGGAACTCGACGGAGCGGAAGGTCTGCCGGGAGAGGTCGAAGGCGACGGCGAGGTGGGTGGGCTGCTCGTCCCGGACGGTGTTGGCGAGCATCGAGGCGAAGCCGTAGACCGCGTTGGTGGGCTGGCCGGTGGAGGTGTTGAAGTTCTCCACGGGCAGGGCGTAGAAGGCCCGGTAGGCCATCGAGTGCCCGTCGAGCAGCATCAGCCGGGGCCGCGGGCCGGCCCCGCCGCCACCCGTCGCGCCCTTGTCCGTACTCTGCGTAGCCACGTCAACGTCCCGTTCCTGCCGATTCCACTACCGGCCACCGATCCTATGGCCCGGCACCGACAAAAGGGGCGCCGTGCCGATCGGACGCCGTGCCGGTCGAGCGCCGTGCCGGTCGGACGCGGGGCGCGGGCAGCGGGGGCCGCGGCGCCCGGGGCGCCCATTGACGCGCCCCGGCCCCGGACACGGCCGCTACCGCCGAGTAGGACGGTCGTACGATCACAGGCAGCACGATGACGATCCCCGAGCGGCAGGAGTTCCCCATGACCGACGCGGCCCCCGACGCGGCCCCCGTCCTGAAGGTCCCGCAGGACGTGCTGGACCACTTCGCCAAGCTCGGCGTCGATCCGCAGACCTTCTCCGGCGGCGCCCTCGGCGAGAAGCTCGGCATCCGGATCGTCGAGGCCTCCGGCGACCGGGTGGTCGGCACCATGCCGGTGGAGGGCAACCAGCAGCCGTACGGGCTGCTGCACGGCGGCGCGTCGGCGGCGCTGGCCGAGACGCTGGGCTCGATCGGCGCGATGCTGCACGCGGGCCCCGGCCGGTACGCGGTCGGGGTGGACCTCAACGCCACCCACCACCGCTCGGCCACCTCCGGGCTGGTCACCGGGGTGGCGACGGCGGTGTTCAAGGGCCGCACCGCCGCCACGTACGAGATCGCGATCACCGACGACACCGGCAAGCGGGTCACCAGTTGCCGGCTGACCTGCATGCTGCGCGACCTCTGACCCCGCGCCGGGACTCTTCCCGGTGCCGACGGATCATCAAATCCCTTGGCCGCCCCCTTGTTTGACCTTCCGCCACCCTGGGCAGGCGTTGGTCTGGACAAGGGGGCGGCGGCATGTCCGGGCGCGGCCGACGCGGCAGCATGCCCGGAATCCGCGCAGGTGACTCTGCGTAACAGGCAGAAAATCCGAGCAATGGCCCGCTCCGAGGCCCGCAGGCAGCCCGGGGCTCCTTCGCCATGCCCTCGCTGTCCGAAATACGAACGATCATGACCGGAACAAGTGAATCGGACATGAGTGTCCGACTATCGGCCAGGCCAGCTGCAACCCCCATTTCTGGCCCTTACATTGCCCCAACAGCCCCTAAACGCCCTACATCGGCGGATCGGTCGCGCCAAAACGACCACATGCTGAGACAACTGCTCTGTGTGCTCATAACAAGAGAATCACAGCCTCGCCACACCACTGCCCGAGTCGCCCAGAGGCATCTAGAGTCACGGCCAGTCACCGCGCCAACGGATTGGGCCCGGCCCTCCGCGCATCCCGGCTCCCGCCAACTCAGGCGCGGCGCCTCCCGAACCGAAGGGGACCCTCGTGCGTCACCGTTCCGCAATTGTCGTGAGCATTGCCGTGATCGGCGCCCTGAGCCTCAGCGCGTGCGGCTCCCGCGACGACAAGAAGTCCGCCGACGGAGGCAGCGGCAACAGCGGCTCCACCACCACCGTCACCATCGGCATCGACGCCCCGCTCACCGGCGACCTCTCCGCCATCGGCATCGGCATCCGCAACTCCGTCGACCTCGCGGTCAAGAAGGCCAACGAACAGAACGAGGTCCCCGGCGTCAAGTTCCAGGTCAAGGCCCTGGACGACACCGCCAAGCCCGGCCCCGGCCAGCAGAACGCCACCCAGCTCGTCGCCGACAACAGCGTCCTCGGCGTCGTCGGCCCGCTCAACTCCAGCGTCGCCCAGTCGATGCAGCAGATCTTCAACGACGCCAACCTCGTCGAGATCTCCCCCGCCAACACCGGCGTCGCCCTCAGCCAGGGCGAGAAGTGGGTCACCGGCGAGAAGAAGCGCCCCTTCAAGACCTACTTCCGCACCGCCACCACCGACGCCGTCCAGGGCCCCTTCGCCGCACAGTTCCTCGCCAAGGACGCCAAGAAGTCCAAGGTCTTCCTCATCGACGACCAGAAGACCTACGGCGCCGGCCTCGCCGCCACCTTCAAGGCCGAATTCACCAAGCAGGGCGGCAACATCGTCGGCGAGGAGCACGTCAACCCCGACGACCGCGACTTCTCCGCCATCGTCACCAAGGTCAAGACCTCCGGCGCCGAAGCCGTCTACTACGGCGGCGAGTACCCCGCCGCCGGCCCGCTCTCCCTCCAGCTCAAGGACGCCGGCGTCAACATCCCGCTGATGGGCGGCGACGGCATGCAGAGCGCCGACTTCATCAAGCTCAACCCCAAGAGCGCCGGCGACTACGCCACCGCCGTCGGCGGCGCCGTCGAACAACTCCCCACCGCCGCCAAGTTCATCGCCGACTACAAGGCCGCCGGCTACAAGGACCCCTACGAGACCTACGGCGGCTACTCCTACGACAGCGGCTGGGCCATCATCCAGGCCGTCAAGGCCGTCGCCGCCGCCAACAACGGCAAGCTGCCCGCCAACCCGCGCGCCGCCGTCGTCGACGCCGTCCAGAAGGTCTCCTTCGACGGCGTCACCGGCAAGGTCTCCTTCGACGAGTTCGGCGACACCACCAACAAGCAACTCACCGTCTACACCGTCAAGGACGGCAAGTGGACCGTGGAGAAGACCGGCACCTTCAGCGGCTGAACCTCCAACGGCTGAACCTCAGCGGCCGAGCCCTCGACGACTGAACCTTCAGCGTCTGAACCTCAACGGCTGAGCCGGCCCGCACCACCATCCAGCAGCACAGCGCGCGGGGGCGCCACGAGTGCCCCCGCGCGCCCCCACATCCACCACCCACACGGACACCCCGAACGCACTACGGAGGCCCAGCGGTGCACGACCTACCGCAGCAGCTGGCCAACGGCCTGATCCTCGGCGCCCTCTACGGACTCGTCGCGATCGGCTACACGATGGTCTACGGCATCGTCCAGCTCATCAACTTCGCCCACGGCGAGATCGTCATGGTCGGCGGCTTCGGCGCCCTGACCGCCTACCTCGCCCTCCCCGGCGGCACCACCCTGTGGCTGGCCCTGCCGCTCATGCTGATCGCCGGCATCCTGGTCTCCACCCTCACCGCCGTCGCCGCCGAGCGCTTCGCCTACCGGCCCCTGCGCAACGCCCCCCGACTCGCCCCCCTCATCACCGCGATCGGGCTGTCCATCTTCCTCCAGCAACTCGTCTTCTCCTTCTACCCCGACGCCAAGAAGGCCCGGGTCTTCCCCAAGATCCCCGGCGACCCCTTCAGCCTCGGCTCCGTCACCATCCAGCGCAGCGACCTCTTCCTGCTCATCGCCGCCCCGCTGTGCATGCTCGCCCTCGGCTGGTTCGTCACCCGCACCCGCTCCGGCCGCGCCATGCAGGCCACCAGCCAGGACCCCGACACCGCCAAGCTCATGGGCATCGACACCGACCGCATCATCGTCATGGCCTTCGCCATCGGCGCCGCGTTCGCCGCCGTCGCCGCCGTCGCCTACGGACTGCGCAGCGGCCAGGTCGACTTCCGCATGGGCTTCATCCTCGGCCTCAAGGCCTTCACCGCCGCCGTCCTCGGCGGCATCGGCAACATCTACGGAGCCATGCTCGGCGGCATCGCCCTCGGCCTCGCCGAAAGCCTCGCCACCGGCTACATCCAGCACCTGCCCGGCATGCACCTCTTCGGAGGCGGCGCCTGGAAGGACGTCTGGGCCTTCGTACTCCTCATCCTCGTGCTCCTCGTCCGGCCCCAGGGCCTGCTCGGCGAGCGCGTCGCGGACAGGGCGTGACCACCATGACCACCACCACCGAAACCACCCCGGTCATCCCCCTCCCGGCCCGCGCCGCCACCGCCCTCACCGGCCTCGGCGCCCTCACCACCGCCGCCTCCGCCGCCCTCCCCTGGACCTGGACCTCCGACTTCCCCGGCGACCTCACCTACACCGGCTCCCCCGCCGGCCTCCAATGGCTCGCCCTCGCCGCCGGACTCCTCACCCTCCTCCTGCTCCTCGCCACCCACGGCACCCCCGGCCTGCGCTGGGCCGCCCCCAGCCGCAGCCACAACGCCGTCCTCTACGCCGCCACCGGCGCCCTCGCCGTCAGCGTCTTCTCCGTCGCCGCCATCGCCACCGAACTCGGCGGCCTCGCCAACCTCGAAGCCGGCGGCTGGATCCTCGCCGCCGGCGGCCTCCTCACCGTCATCGGCGCCCTCGGCCTGCCCCTCGACCGCCGCACCCGCGTCCCGCTGCGCATCCTCGACAGGCGCCTCTTCCTGCTCGTCCCCGTCGCCCCCGCCGGCTGGTTCGCCGCCCACGCCATCCCCGGCGACCAGCCCGTCGCCCCCGTGATGACCGCCCTCGCGGGCGCCCTCGCCATCGCCGCCGGCGTCGTCCTGCTCCTCCAGCTCGGCCACCTCGCCCACACCTGGCTGCGCCTGGGCACCGTCGACCGGCCGTTGCCCGCGCCGCGCCAACTCCCCTCCTGGGCCGAAGTCCTGACCATCGTCCTGGCCTTCGGCCTCGGACTGTTCACGATCACCTTCGGCATCGACACCGAGTACGGCGAACTCTTCATCGGCTACCTGCTGCTCGCCGCCCTCGTCGTCCCCGCCCTCACCCGGTCCGGCCTGCTCGCCCGGCTGCGCGCCCTGACCGTCAAGCACCGCCCCGTCACCACCGGCGCCGCCTTCGCCGCCGCCGCCAGCTTCCCCTTCACCCAGACCAGCGACCAGTACACCTCCGTCGCCACCAACATCCTGATCTTCGCCACCGTCGCCCTCGGCCTCAACATCGTCGTCGGCCTCGCCGGCCTGCTCGACCTCGGCTACGTCGCCTTCCTCGGCGTCGGCGCCTACGCCGCCGCCCTGGTCTCCGGCTCCCCCGCCTCCCCCATCCACGTCCAGTTCCCGTTCTGGGCCGCGATGCTCACCGGCGCCGCCGTCTCCATGGTCTTCGGCGTCCTCATCGGCGCCCCCACGCTGCGCCTGCGCGGCGACTACCTCGCCATCGTCACCCTCGGCTTCGGCGAGATCTTCCGCATCACCATGCTCAACCTCAACGGCACCACCGGCCCCAAGGTCACCAACGGCTCCAACGGCATCCCCCGGATCCCCGACCTGGAGATCCTCGGCTTCGACCTCGGCAAGCCGCACACCGTCGCCGGCATCGAACTCGGCCGCTTCTCCAACTACTACCTGCTGATGCTCCTCGTCACCGCCCTGGTCGTGCTCGTCTTCGCCCGGGTCGGCAACTCCCGCATCGGCCGCGCCTGGGTCGCCATCCGCGAGGACGAGACCGCCGCCGAAGCCATGGGCATCAACGGCTTCCGCCTCAAGCTCCTCGCCTTCGCCCTCGGCGCCTGCCTCGCCGGCCTCGCCGGCACCGTCCAGGCCCACGTCAGCTACACCGTCACCCCCGACCAGTACACCTTCGCCGAGGCCCTCCCGCCCAACTCCGCGTTCCTGCTCGCCGCCGTCATCCTCGGCGGCATGGGCACCATCAGCGGGCCCCTCGCCGGCGCCACCCTCCTCTTCCTCATCCCCAAGAAGCTCGAATTCCTCTCCGACTACCAGCTGCTCGCCTTCGGCGCCGCCCTGATCATCCTGATGCGCGTCCGCCCCGAAGGCCTCATCCCCAACCGGCGCCGCCAACTGGAGTTCCACGAGGCCGCCATCCCGGCCCAGCCCGCCGGCGACGGCGCCGCACTCACCAAGGCAGGGGCGTGACCACCCAGATGACCACCACCGCCACACCCCTGCTCGAAGTCACCGGCGTCACCATGCGCTTCGGCGGCCTCACCGCCGTCAACGACGTCAGCCTCACCGTCGGCGAAGGCGAGATCATCGGTCTCATCGGCCCCAACGGCGCCGGCAAGACCACCTTCTTCAACTGCCTCACCGGCCTCTACGTCCCCACCGAGGGCGCCGTCCGCTACCGCGGCACCCTCCTGCCGCCCAAGCCCCACCTCGTCACCCAGGCCGGCGTCGCCCGCACCTTCCAGAACATCCGGCTCTTCGCCAACATGACCGTCCTGGAGAACGTCCTCGTCGGCCGCCACACCCGCACCAAGGAAGGCATCTTCTCCGCCATCCTCCGCGGCCCCGGCTACCACCGCGCCGAAGCCGAGAGCCGAGAGAAGGCCATGGAACTCCTCGCCTTCACCGGCCTCGCCGACAAGGCCGACCACCTCGCCCGCAACCTCCCCTACGGCGAACAGCGCAAGCTGGAGATCGCCCGCGCCCTCGCCTCCGACCCCGGCCTCCTCCTGCTCGACGAACCCACCGCCGGCATGAACCCCCAGGAGACCCGCGCCGCCGAGGAACTCGTCTTCGCCATCCGCGACCAGGGCGTCTCGATCCTCGTCATCGAGCACGACATGCGCTTCATCTTCAACCTCTGCGACCGCACCGCCGTCCTCGTCCAGGGCCAGAAGATCGTCGAAGGCGACCGCGGTACCGTCCAGAACGACGAACGCGTCATCACCGCCTACCTCGGCGCCCCGCTCGAAGGCACCACCCCCGCAGTCGCGGAGACCGTTACGGAGACCGACCAGTGACCGCACTCCTCGAGGTCGAGGACCTCCGCGTCGCCTACGGCAAGATCGAAGCCGTCAAGGGCATCAGCTTCACCGTCAACCAGGGCGAGGTCACCACCCTCATCGGCACCAACGGCGCCGGCAAGACCACCACCCTGCGCACCCTCTCCGGACTCCTCAAACCCACCGCCGGACGCATCGCCTTCGACGGCCAGGACCTCAGCACCGTCCCCGCCCACAAGATCGTCGCCCTCGGCCTCGCCCACTCCCCCGAAGGCCGGCACATCTTCCCCCGCATGACCATCGAGGAGAACCTCCTCCTCGGCGCCTTCCTGCGCACCGACACCGCCGGCATCACCGCCGACGTCGACCGCGCCTACGACCTCTTCCCCATCCTCGGCGAACGCCGCCGCCAGGCCGCCGGCACCCTCTCCGGCGGCGAACAGCAGATGCTCGCCATGGGGCGGGCCCTGATGTCCCAGCCCAAACTGCTCATGCTCGACGAGCCGTCCATGGGCCTGTCACCGCTGATGATGCAGAAGATCATGGCGACCATCATCGAACTCAAGGCCTCCGGCACGACCATCCTGCTCGTCGAACAGAACGCCCAGGCCGCCCTCTCCCTCTCCGACCGCGGCTACGTCATGGAGACCGGCCGCATCGTCCTCTCCGGCACGGGCGCCGACCTCCTGCACGACGAATCCGTCCGCAAGGCCTACCTCGGCGAGGACTGACGCCTCCACGCATCCACGCCTCCACGCACGAAGGGCCCGGCAGATGAGATCTGCCGGGCCCTCCTCGCATCCGTCTACTCGGACGCGTCCTCGTCCGCCTTCTTGCGGTCCTGGGCCGCGCCCTCCTCGATGACCGCCTCGGCCACCGCGGCCATCGTCATCCGACGGTCCATCGACGTCTTCTGGATCCACCGGAACGCCGCCGGCTCGTTCAGCCCGAACTTCGTCTGCAGCACGCCCTTCGCCCGGTCGACCAGCTTCCGGGTCTCCAGCCGCTGGGTGAGATCCGCGATCTCCTCCTCCAGCGTGCGCATCTCGGTGTACCGCGACACCGCCATCTCGATCGCCGGCACCAGATCCGCCTTGCTGAACGGCTTCACGATGTACGCCATCGCCCCGGCGTCCCGCGCCCGGTCCACCAGCTCCCGCTGCGAGAACGCCGTCAGCATCAGAACCGGCGCCAGGTGCTTCTCGTGGATCTGCTCGGCGGCGGAGAGCCCGTCCAGCACCGGCATCTTCACATCGAAGATCGCGAGGTCCGGCCGAAGCTCCTCCACCAGCTTCACCGCCGTAGCCCCGTCCCCGGCCTCACCGACGACGGTGTACCCCTCCTCTTCGAGCATCTCCTTGAGGTCAAGGCGGATCAGCGCCTCATCCTCGGCGATCACAATCCGAGTGATCTGGGGCGAATCGGTCTCAAGCGGCTGTGCCTGCTCGTCGGCGGTGCTCACGGGGCTCCTAGTTCCGGCGGGGTACTGCATGCACGAGGGTACCTAGACACGGTATGTTTGGTTTCGCAGGGTCGGGGTCAGCCTTCGAAACTGTGGATGCCCCGGTAGCCCAGCGGAAGAGGCGATGGTCTCAAACACCATACAGCGTGGGTTCGAATCCCACCCGGGGCACTTTTCCTTCGATTTCAAAGCCACCTAGGGCAGCAACCTAACGCTTGGCGATCTTCACTAGTTCGAGTGAAAACAATCCCGTTCGCCCGCACAAGTGATTCACGGGCTGCAGGATCGCCCGCATGGTCGTTCGATCCATTCGCGAAGAAGCCGTCCTGCTGCTGCGTCAGGGCGTTCGCAACACCGAGGTCGCTCGCCGACTGGATGTCCCGCGGGGCACGATCGGTTGGTGGAAGCAGCAGGACCGCATCAAGCACGGCCAAGAACTCCCCGGTCGGCACCGATCCACCTGCACCCACTGCTACGGCGACGACCTGAACCGCCCGGCGTACGCCCACCTCCTCGGCCTCTACCTCGGCGACGGCCATATCCTCCTGCCAAATGAATACCGGCGCACGATGACCCTCCAGATCACCTGCGACGACAAGTGGCCCGGGGTCATGGACTCCGTCGAACAGACCATGCACCTGGTCTTTCCGAGGAACAGTGCCTGCCGAGTCCGACGGACCGGCTGTCATGACATCAAGCTCTACTCGAACCATCTGATCTGCCACTTCCCCCAGCACGGGCCCGGCAGGAAACACGAGCGCACCATAGCCCTGGAGTCCTGGCAGCAGGAGATCGTCGACGCCCACCCCTGGGAATTCCTGCGCGGCCTGATCCACTCCGACGGCTGCCGCATCACCAACTGGACGACCAAGACCGTCAAGGGTGTCACTCGCCGCTACGAGTACCCGCGCTACTTCTTCACCAACACGTCCACCGACATCATCGGCCTCTTCACCGCCACCCTCGACGCCGTCGGCGTCCAATGGAAGGCCTCGATCCCCCGCCCCACCGGCCAGGTCAACATCTCCGTCGCCCGCAAGGACTCCGTCGCCCGCATGGACGCCCACATCGGCCCCAAGTACTGACAGCGGCATGTACGACACGGCCACCCGGCAGCGGGCGCTCGACCTCCACGCGACCGGGCTGACCTTCAGCCAGGTCAGCCGCGCGACCGGAATATCCCGGTTCGCGATCCGCGCGTGGGCCTCCGGCGCCGTGCCCAGCCCTCGCATGACCGCCGAGTGCCCGGTCCGCAGCGGCCGGCTCGACCCCTCACGCCCGCGCGCCGACTACGCCTACCTCCTCGGCCTCTACCTCGGCGACGGCTGTGTCAGCGAGGGCCGCCGCAAGGTCTACGCCCTCCGCATCGCGTGCTGCGACGCCTGGCCCGGCCTCATCGACGAATGCCAGCGAGCCGTCTCCGCCGTCATGCCGCTCAACGGGGTTCAGCGCGTCCGCGCACCGGGCTGCACCAGTGTCGTGAGCACCAGCAAGCACTGGCCCTGCCTCTTCCCTCAGCACGGCCCCGGCCCGAAGCACCGACGGTCGATCTCCCTCGCACCCTGGCAGCAGGAGATCGTCGACGCCCATCCGTGGGAGTTCCTGCGCGGCCTGATCCACTCCGACGGCTGCCGCATCACCAACTGGACGACGCGAACGGTCGGCGGCGTCAAGAAGCGCTACGAGTACCCGCGTTACTTCTTCACCAACACCTCGACCGACATCATCGGCCTGTTCACCGCCACCCTCGACGCCGTCGGCGTCCAGTGGAAGGCCGCGGCCCGGCCGACCGGTGCCACCAACATCTCCGTCGCCCGCAAGGACTCCGTCGCCCTCATGGACGCCCACATCGGCCCCAAGTACTGACAGTGGCGGCGCGGCCCCTCCGGAAGGGCCGCGCCGCTCCGGTCAGTTGTCCAGGGTCCCGACGTGGTGGACGCGGACGAGGTTGGTGGAGCCGGCGAGGCCGGGCGGGGAGCCGGCGGTGATGACGACGATGTCGCCCTTCTGGCAGCGGCCGAGCGACAGGAGGGCCGCGTCGACCTGTTCGACCATCTGGTCGGTGGTGGGGGCGAAGGGGCCGAGGAAGGTCTCGACGCCCCAGGTGAGGGCGAGTTGGCTGCGGACGGCGGGTTCGTAGGTGAAGGCGAGGACGGGGATGGGTGAGCGGTAGCGGGTCAGTCGGCGCGCGGTGTCGCCGGACTGGGTGAAGGCGATGAGGTATTTGGCGTCCAGGAAGTCGCCGATCTCGGCGGCCGCGCGGGCGACGGCGCCGCCCTGGGTGCGCGGCTTGTTGCCGGTGGTCAGGGGCGGCAGTCCGGCGGCGAGGATGTCGGTTTCGGCGGCCTCGATGATGCGGCTCATGGTCTTGACGGTCTCGACGGGGTACTTGCCGACGGAGGTCTCGCCGGAGAGCATCACGGCGTCGGTCCCGTCGAGGACGGCGTTGGCGACGTCGGAGGCCTCGGCCCGGGTGGGCCGGGAGGCGTTGATCATCGAGTCGAGCATCTGGGTGGCGACGATGACCGGCTTGGCGTTGCGCTTGGCGAGCTTGACGGCGCGCTTCTGGACGAGCGGGACCTGTTCGAGGGGCATCTCCACGCCCAGGTCGCCGCGGGCCACCATGATGCCGTCGAAGGCGTCGACGATGGATTCCAGGTTGTCGACCGCCTGCGGCTTCTCGATCTTGGCGATGACGGGGACGAGGCGCCCCTCCTCGGCCATGATCCGGTGGACGTCCTCGATGTCGCGGCCGCTGCGGACGAAGGAGAGCGCGATCAGGTCGGCGCCGGTGCGCAGGCCCCACCGCAGGTCGGCGACGTCCTTGTCGCTGAGTGCGGGGACGGAGACGGCGACGCCGGGGAGGTTGAGGCCCTTGTGGTCGGAGACGAGGCCGCCTTCGATGACGAGGCAGCGCACGCGCGGCCCGTCGACCTCGACGACCTCCAGGGTGACCCGGCCGTCGTCGACGAGGATGCGTTCGCCGCGGGTGACGTCCGCGGCGAGGCCGGGGTAGGTGGTGCCGCAGATGTCCTTGTCTCCGACGACGCCGTTGTCGGTGGAGATGGTGAACTCGTCGCCGCGTTCGAGAAGTACGGGGCCGTGGGCGAAGGTGTCGAGCCGGATCTTCGGGCCTTGAAGGTCGACGAGGATGCCGACGCTGCGGCCGCTCTCGTCGGCGGCCTTGCGGACGCGGCGGTAGCGTTCCTCGTGCTCGTCGTGGGATCCGTGGCTGAGGTTGAAGCGGGCGATGTCCATTCCGGCGTCGACCAGGGATTTGATCTGGTCGTACGAGTCGGTGGCCGGCCCGAGGGTGCAGACGATTTTTGCTCGGCGCATACTGCTGAGGGTAGGCATTACCGGCGCGTAACCACGACGCGGGTCCGGACGGCGGGATGACCTTTGCCGTAAGGCGAGTTGAACAATCTGACACATCCTCGGACCGGTGTGCGAGCACCTGCCCGGGTGCCGTCGCCGTCCGGCCTTCCGATGCGAACCCGTGAAGGGGTGTTCACCCTTGGTTCACCGCCGGTTCGGCCGCCGCTCCCCGCCCGGCGGGACGCTCGTCACCCCCGGGTGACCACCCGGACGACGTAGCGGACGAGGGGGAGGCGTTCGGCATGAGACGCACTCTGGGGGTGTTGGCGGCGTTGGCCCTGCTGGGCGGGGTGACGTACGCACTGATCCCGCAGGACGACCCGGGCGGCGACATCGTCACCGTCTCCGGCCTGATCGGTTCGGAGAAGCGCGACTTCTTCCAGGATCCGCAGGTCGTCGCCGAGTTGGCCAAGCAGGGCATGAAGGTGAACGCGGAGAGCATCGGCTCCTGGCTGATGGACGGCGACGCGAAGGACTTCGCGTTCCCGGCCAGTCAGCCGCCGGCCGACAAGCTGCGCGTGGACTGGAACATCAAGGAGGTCCCGGTCCAGCCGTTCTACTCGCCGCTGGTGATCCTCGCGCACCGCCCGGTGGCGGATGTCCTGATGGGCAACGGCCTGGCCACCCTGGACCATTCCACCGGGCTGTGGACGTTCCGGATGGACGCCTACCTGGCCGCGCTGAAGGCCGGCCGCACCTGGCCGGACCTCGCGGGCGCGACCGAGCACGCGGAGTTGAAGGGCCCGGTGTTCCTCACCACCACCGACCCGGAGACGTCCTCCTCGGGGGCGCTGCACATCGCCCTGCTGTCGTACCTGTTGAACAACCGCCAGGTGGTCTACGACCAGGCCGGGATCGACGCCACCAAGGACGTGCTGCGCACGGCGACGGCGATCCAGGGCGGCCAGAAGAGCAGCAGCGACGAGCCGTTCAAGGCCTTCCTGGCCGGGGTCGGCAATCCGCTGGTGCTCGCGTACGAGTCGCAGGCCGCCGCGATGGTGCTGAAGGGCGAGTCGACCGGCGACATGGTGGTGCTGTACCCGGACACCACCATCTACACCGACCACACCATCGTCGGCCGCACGCCGAACGGCCGGCGGCTGGCCGCCCAGCTGCACGACAACGCCGAACTGCGCCGCCTGGAGGCGAAGTTCGGCTTCCGTCCGCAGGACGACCCGGATGCCTTCGCCGCGCTGGTGAAGGGCAAGACCCCGGTCCTGGCGCCCAATCTCGCGGCGGCGAAGGTCAACCAGCCGCAGATTCCCGTGCCCGACATCCTGACCAGGCTGATCAAGGCCGCCAAGGGGAAGGCTCAGTGAACTCCCGGATGAAGAAGCACAGTTGGACGGTCGCCGCGCTGGCGACCCTGCTGGCGGCCGCCGCCTGCACCTCCACCCCGCCGGGCCCGAAGCCGTCCGACCCGCCGGCCACGACGGCGCAGCCGGGGGTGCTGCGGGTGCTGGCCGGCAGCGAGCTGCAGGACCTGGCGCCGATCCTGGAGGACGCCAGGAAGGCGACCGGGGTGACGGTGCAGTTCTCCTGGACGGGCTCGCTGGACGGCGCGGACGCGGTGTCCTCGGGCCGGGCGGACGGCAAGTACGACGCGGTGTGGTTCCCGTCCAACCAGTACCTGCGGCTGGACGACGCGGGGAAGTCGAAGGTGCTGTCGGAAACGCCGGTGATGGTGTCGCCGGTGGCGGTGGGGGTGCGCTCCTCGGTCCTCAACGAGCTCGGCTGGGGGGACGGTTCGAAGGTCTCCTGGGCGCAGATCGGGGATGCGGCGTCGGCCGGGAAGCTGGCGTACGGGATGGCGGACCCGTCCCGGTCGAACTCGGGCTTCTCGACGCTGGTGGCGGTGGCGTCGGCGTTCTCGGGTGCGGGGGCGGCGCTGACCGAGGGGGACGTGCAGAAGGCGGCGCCGCAGTTGAAGCAGTTCTTCACCGGCCAGAAGCTGACGTCGGGTTCCTCGGGCTGGCTGGCGCAGGCGTACACCCGGGCGGAGCCGGGCAAGGTCGGGGCGCTGGTGAACTACGAGTCGGTGCTGCTGTCGATGAACAAGTCGCTGGCGGCGGACCAGCAGTTGACGGTGATCCGCCCGGTGGACGGGGTGGTGTCGGCGGACTATCCGCTGTCGTTGCTGTCCTCGTCCGCGCAGCGGGAGCGGGACTCCTTCCAGCGGTTGACGGCGTACCTGTTGAAGGAGGACGTGCAGAAACGGATCTCCGAGGTGACGTTGCGCCGCCCGGTGGCGCCGGGGGTGTCGCCGGCGGCCGGGCTGCCGGCGGACCGGCGGCGGGAGCTGCCGTTCCCGGGGAGCCGGGCGGTGGCGGACGGGCTGCTGGCCTCGTACCAGAACGAGCTGCGGCGGCCGTCGCGGACGGTGTACGTGCTGGACACCTCGGGGTCGATGGAGGGTTCGCGGATCTCGGCGCTGAAGTCGGCGCTGGGCCGGTTGACGGGGGCGGACGACACCCGGGCGGTGCGCCGGTTCCGGGACCGCGAGGAGGTGACGCTGATCTCCTTCGCGTCGAAGGTGAAGTGGGCGAGGACGCACGCGGTGCCGGCCTCGGGGAGCAAGCCGGGCCCGGAGGCGGAGCTGGCGTCGATCAACGCGGACGTGCAGTCGCTGGCGGCGTCGGGGGGTACGGCGCTGTACGACTCGCTGGAGGAGGCGTACCGGGTGATCGACCGGCAGCAGTCGGCGGCGGGGGACGACCGGTTCACGTCGATCGTGCTGATGACCGACGGGGAGAGCAACGAGGGGGCTTCGGACGGGGACTTCAAGCGGTTCCACGACGGGCTGCCGTCCGGGCAGAAGTCGATCCCGGTGTTCCCGATCAAGTTCGGGGAGGCGGCGGTGGGCCAGTTGCAGGGGATCGCGGACGTGAGCGGCGGCAAGCTGTTCGACGGGTCGGGTTCGCTGGACGGGGTGTTCGAGGAGATTCGTGGCTACCAGTGACGGGGCCGGCCGGCGGGTGCTGCGGTACCTGGAGTCGGCCCGGAACCTGGTCGGCTGCGGGGGCGGCGCGGTGGGGCTGGGGCTGCACTTCGCCGGGCTGGGCGGGGCGTGGTGGCCGGCGGTGGTGGCGGGGCTGTACGGGGCGGGCGCGCTGCTGACGCCGGGCCCGCGGACGGAGCCGCCCGTCGTCCTGCCCGTGGAGCCGCCCGTCGATCCGCTGGCGCCTCCGCTGCCGTCGACGCCCAGGCCGGAACCGACGCCCAGGTCGGAACCGGAGCCCGCACCGGAACCCGCACCGCGGCCCGATCCCGAGCTCGCGGCGCTGTCCGACTACCTGGCCACGGTGCCGCTGCCGGATTCGGCGGGGGTGGCGGGCCTGCTGGCGGCGCTGCGCTCGGCGGGGCCGGGGCCGGTGCCGGCGGAGATCGTGCGGCACCGGCTGCCGGTGGCGGTGGCCGGCTACCTGCGGGCGCTGACCTGGCGGCCGTGGGCGGGGCCGGACGCGCCGGACCCGGAGGCGGAGCTGGGCCGCGAGGTGCGCCGACTGGTCGCGGAGCTGAACTGAGGGTCCTGCCTGAAAAAGCCCAGGCAGGACCAGGCAGGAACCCCTTACCACCCCACCCTCCGCGCACCCCCGTCACGAACGAGTCGCCAAGATCTCACCTGCTGGAAACGTCGGAGGGCTATTCACCGGCCGGGCCCGCACGGCACACTTCTACGCGCGTCCTTCTACGCGCGTCGATGCGCGTCGGCACGCCACCCGAACACCAGTTGACGGTCCATCGGCCCGTCAGTCCCCACCCGGGAGAGTCGTCCATGCCCCTGAACCGCCGTGACTTCGTCACCCGGTCCGCCGCCACCGCCGCCGGCGCCGCCCTGACCGGCGGAGCAGTCGTCGCCGCCGCCCCCGCCGCCGTGGCCGCCGAGCCGGCTCCGGCGGCCGCCAAGGGCAAGCGCAAGGGCCGCAAGCAGGCCTTCACCGTCATGGGCACCACCGACCTGCACGGCCGGGTGCTCAACTGGGACTACTTCACCGACGCCGTGTACGCCGACAAGGCGCACAACGACGTCGGCCTCGCCAAGATCTCCACCCTGGCCAACCAGGTCCGCGAGGAGAAGGGCTGGGACCGCTGCCTGCTGATCGACTCCGGCGACATCATCCAGGGCACCCAGCTGACCTACTACTACGCCCGGATCGAGCCGATCGCCACCGACGGCGACAACGTGCCCGACCACCCCATGGCCGTCGCCATGAACCTCATGGGCTACGACGCCGCCGCGCTCGGCAACCACGAGTTCAACTACGGCATCCCCACCCTGAAAGCCTTCGAGGACCAGCTGGAGTTCCCGCTGCTGGGCGCCAACGCGCTGCACGCGAAGAACGAGAAGCCGGCCTTCAAGCCGTACGTGATCAAGGAGGTGTGGCTGGACGAGGACACCCCGCTGAAGGTCGGCATCCTCGGCCTCACCAACCCGGGCATCGCGATCTGGGACAAGGCCAACGTCACCGGCAAGATGGTCTTCCCGGGCATCGTCGAGACGGCCGCCAAGTACGTGCCCCGGATGAAGGCCGCGGGCGCGGACGTCATCGTCGTCTCCGCCCACTCCGGCATCGACGAGCCGACCACCTACGGCGACCAGCTGCCCTGGCCCGAGGACGCCTCCGGTGAGATGGCCGAGACCGTTCCGGGCATCGACGCGGTGCTGGTGGGCCACACCCACAAGGAGGTGGCGCAGCGGCTGATCGTCAACAAGAAGACCGGTAAGACCGTGGTGCTCTCCGAGCCGCTGTGCTGGGGCCAGCGCCTGAGCTGCTTCGACTTCGACGTCGAGTTCGCCGACGGCGCGTGGAAGGTCCTCTCGGTGTCCTCGCGGGTGCTGAACTCCAACACCGTGCCGGAGAACCCGGAGATCGTGGACGCGCTGACCGAGCAGCACAAGAAGGTCGTGGCGTACGTCAACCAGCAGATCGGCACCTGCAAGACGGACCTGTCGATCGCCGAGGCGCGGTTCCGGGCGACCCCGATCATCGACCTGATCGGCCGGGTTCAGGCGGACGCGGTGAAGGCGGCGCTGGCGGGCGGGCAGTACGCCAACCTGCCGGTGCTGGCGCAGGCGGCGCCGTTCAACCGGACGGCGCTGATCCCGGCGGGCCAGGTGAAGCTGCGCGACGCGGCGGGTCTGTACATCTACGAGAACACCCTGGAGGCGCGCGTCCTGACGGGTGCGCAGCTGAAGGACTACCTGGAGTTCTCGGCCAAGTACTACAACCAGCTGGCCCCGGGCGCGCCGGTCGACAAGGACGCGCTGACCGGTGCGGAGACCACGCCGGACTACAACTACGACTCGCTGTACGGGCTGAGCTACGACATCGACATCGCGCAGCCGAAGGGCCGGCGGATCGTCAACCTGTCGTTCCAGGGCAAGCCGATCGACCCGGCCGCGCAGTTCGTCCTGGCGGTCAACAACTACCGCGCCAACGGCGGCGGCAACTTCCCGCACGTGGCGCAGGCCAAGCTGGTCTGGTCGAACTCGGACGAGATCCGCAACACGATGATCGCCTGGGTGAAGGCCAAGGGCGTCATCGACCCGGCCGACTTCTTCACCGACTCCTGGCGCCTGGTGCGCGCCGGCCAGCCGGTGTTCTAGCCCGCCCGGCCCTCTTCCGCTGAACCGAGGAGCCCCGTGCCGCAACCGCGGCCGGGGCTCCTTCGTCGTGTCCGGGCCTTCGTCATCTCCGGGCCCGTCACGCCGTTTCCGGGCCCGTCACGCCGTGGCCACATCGGGTCTACTCGGTCGCTCCGTGACGGCGTCTACGACAGCGTCCGCAGCGAGGCCCTGCTCGCCGGCATCCAGGACTACGAGCTGCTGCACCAGCTCTCCGCCACCAAGCCGGTGCTGGCCCGCGCGCTCATCGGCTCGCTGATCAGCGGCACCACCAACTTCTCCACCTCCGGCGCGCCGGCCGGCGTGAGCTGACCCAGGGCCGCTCTCGGGCCCCCGGCGGCATCCATCCGCCGGGGGTCTCGCGCTGTCCGAAGCGGCACCGTCAAGGGCGGCACCGCCGAACGCAGCACCGTCAAAAGCAGCACCACCGAAAGCAGCACCGCCAGAACAGTCACGCTCAGAACGGGAAGGCCGTGCGCCCGTACTGGACGGAGATCCACTTCACGGTGGTGAACGCGTCCACCGTGGACTCCCCGTTGAGCCGCCCGATGCCGGAGTTCTTCTCCCCGCCGAACGGCACCGCCGGTTCGTCGGCGATGGTCCCGCCGTTGACGTGGATCATGCCGGTCTCGATCCGGTGCGCGACCCGGACGCCGCGCTCGACGTCGCCGGTGTGCACCGCGCCGCTGAGCCCGAAGGGGCTGTCGTTGGCGAGCCGGACGGCCTCGTCCTCGCCGTCGAAGGGCACCACGAGCACGACCGGGCCGAAGAGTTCGCGCTGGAGGATCGGCGCGTCCTCGGCCAGGCCGGTGAGGACGACGGGCTCCATCAGGCTGCCGACGGTGGTGCCGCGCAGCAGTGCGGTGGCGCCGGCGGCGATGGCCTGGTCGACCTGGGCGGTGATGGTGTCGGCCTGGACGGGGTTGATCAGCGGGCCGATCTGGGTGGCCGGGTCCTTGGGGTCACCGACGGTGAGCGAGGAGATCTTCGCGACGAACTTGGCGGTGAACTCGGCTTCGACGGAGCGGTCGACGAGGACGCGGTTGGCGGCCATGCAGACCTGGCCCTGGTGGGCGAAGCGGCTGAACACGGCGGCGTCCACGGCGTAGTCGAGGTCGGCGTCGTCGAGCACGATCAGCGCGCTGTTGCCGCCGAGTTCGAGCACGGTCCGCTTGAAGTTGGCGGCGGCGACGGTGGCGACGTGCCGGCCGATCCGGTCGGAGCCGGTGAAGGCGATGACCTTGGGCACGGGGTGCTCGATGAAGGCGTCGCCGATCTCGGCGATGTCGGTGACCACGACGTTGAACAGCCCGGCCGGCAGGCCGGCCTCCTCGAAGAGCCGGGCGATCAGGGTGCCGCCGACGATCGGGGTCTCCTGGTGCGGCTTGAGCACCACGCCGTTGCCGAGTGCGAGGGCGGGGGCGACGGCCTTGATCGAGAGGTACAGCGGGAAGTTGAACGGGCTGATCACGCCGACGACGCCGACCGGCAGCCGGTAGAGGCGGTTCTCCTGGCCCTGCGTGATCGAGGGCAGCAGCCGGCCCTCCAGGCCGAGGGCCACCCGCAGGCAGTCCCGCAGCATGTCCTTGACCAGGGAGAGTTCGAAGGCGGCCTTGAGCGCGGTGCCGCCGAGCTCGGCCATGATGGCGCGGGTGATCTCCTCCTCGCGCTCCTCGATCAGGCGCAGCACGCGTTCGAAGACGAGCCGGCGGGCGTAGGGGGTGGTGGCGGCCCACTGCTTCTGGGTCCGTTCGGCGGCCCGGTAGGCCCGGTCGACCTCGGCGATGGTGGCGACGGTGATGGTGGCGAGCTTGTCGCCGGTGTAGGGGTCGACGTCGACGATGTCCCAGGAGCCGCTGCCGCTGCACCATTCGCCGTCGATGTACTGCAGCGCCAACTCGGAGAAGTACGACATCTGATCCCTCTCGTGCCGGTTCGGGGAACGTCGGCGGGCGAGCCGCTACGGCCCGGTCTGATTGGGCATCATCGTACTGACGTCTTACAGCTCTTGGCGTACGGAGTACAGGAGCTGCCGGGTCTGTTCGGGGTCGAGGCTGTCGGCGAGCAGTCCTTCCATGGCGTGGCGGTACTCGGCGACCTCGGCCGGCTTGTCGAGGTAGAGCGCGGTGGTGAACTGTTCGACGTAGACGACGTCGGCGAGTTCGGGTTCGGCGAAGCCGAGCACGGTGAAGGCGCCGCTCTCGGCGCTCAGTCCGGCGCAGCCCAGCGGCAGCACCCGGAGCCGGACGTTGGGCAGTTCGCCGAGTTCGAGCAGCCGGTCGATCTGGTTGCGCATCAGCTCGGGGCCGCCCCAGGGGCGGCGCAGCGCGGCCTCGTCGAGGATCGCGAGCAGGCGGGGGCCGCTCTCGGCGGTGAGCAGGGCCTGGCGTTTGAGCCGGACCTCGACGCGGCGTTCGATCTCGCCGGGGTCGGTGACGTGGCCGCCGGCGGCGATGACGGCGCGGGCGTAGTCGGCGGTCTGGAGCAGCCCGTGGACGAACTGGACCTCGTAGCTGCGGATCTCGGCGACGGCCTCTTCCAGGCCGACGTAGTTCTGGAACCAGGCGGGCAGCACGTCGCCGTACTCGTGCCACCAGGAGGTGGCGTTGGCGTCCCGGACGAGTCCGAGGACGGTGGCGCGCTCCTGCTCGGCCTCGACGCCGTAGAGGGTGAGCAGGTCGGCGACGTCGCGTTCCTTGAAGCCGACCCGGCCGAGTTCCATCCGGCTGATCTTGGATTCGGAGGCGCGGATCGAGTAGCCGGCCTCCTCGCGGCTGACGCCCCTGGCCTCGCGGAGCTTGCGCAGCTGGGTGCCGAGCAGCAGGCGCCGTACCGTGGCGCCTCCGCTTGTCTGAGTCGTGCTCATCGCGTCAACCTCCGCACTCGCGCAGCAGCCCCCCGGCCGTCGGCGGCAGTCTGCCACCTGGCACCGGCGAACAACAGTCCGTCCGGTCAGGCCCTCCCGCGCGGCGTCCGGAACGGGCCTACGGTAGACCCAAGTCCTGGGAAATGTCTGAGAGTTGACACGACCCTTGACGGGCCCGCCAGCTTCAGGGTAGGGCGGGGGAACGCGACGGCGCCCGCCCTCCAACTGGTCGGGGAAGAGGGCAGGCGCCAGGAGACCGCGTTGGCCCGGCGACTCTGGCGGGGGCAGCGGGTTGAGCTCCCGGCGATGCGGCACCGGGGGTTCGGGGGGCCGGTCGGCCCGTCAGACGACCAGCGGGCGGTCGGTGGGACGGATCGGGGCCGGCAGTGGGGTCTTGCCGCCGAGGTACTTGTCCACCGCGGCTGCGGCCGAGCGGCCTTCCGCGATGGCCCAGACGATCAGCGACTGACCGCGGCCGGCGTCTCCGCAGACGTAGACGCCATCGACATTGGTGGCGAACCGGCCGTCGCGGCCAATGTTACCGCGCGCGTCCAGGTCCACGCCGAGCTGCTCGACCAGGCCGTTGCGGACGTCGGTGCCGGTGAAGCCCATGGCCAGGGTGACGAGCTGCGCCGGGACGGCCCGCTCGGTGCCGGGGACGGGCTCGAAGCGGCCGTCCTTGAACTCGACCTCGACGAGGTGCAGCTCCTGGACGTTGCCGTCCTCGTCGCCGGTGAAGCGGGTGGTGTTCACGGAGTAGATCCGCTCGCCGCCCTCCTCGTGCGCGGAGGTGACCTTGTAGGTCATCGGCATGGTCGGCCAGGGCTGGTGGCCGGGGCGCTCCTCGGAGGGCCGCGGCATGATCTCCAGCTGGGTGACGGAGGCCGCGCCCTGGCGGTGGGCGGTGCCGACGCAGTCGGCGCCGGTGTCGCCACCGCCGATGACGACGACGTGCTTGCCCTTGGCGCTGATCGGCGACTCGACGAAGTCGCCCTCCTGCACCTTGTTGGCCAGCGGCAGGTACTCCATGGCCTGGTGGACGCCCTTGAGCTCGCGCCCGGGCACCGCCAGGTCGCGCGCGGTGGTGGCGCCGGCGGCGACGACGACGGCGTCGAAGCGCTCGCGCAGCTGCTGACCGGTGATGTCCTCGCCGACGTGCACGCCGGTGCGGAAGCGGGTGCCCTCCGCGCGCATCTGCTCGACGCGGCGGTTGATGTGGCGCTTCTCCATCTTGAACTCGGGGATGCCGTAGCGCAGCAGGCCGCCGACGCGGTCGGCGCGCTCGTACACGACGACGGTGTGCCCGGCCCGGGTGAGCTGCTGGGCGACGGCCAGGCCGGCCGGGCCGGAGCCGACGACGGCGACGGTCTTGCCGGACAGCCGCTCCGGGACCTGCGGCGTGACGCCGCCGCGGTCCCAGGCCTTGTCGATGATGGTGACCTCGACGTTCTTGATGGTCACCGCGTCCTGGTTGATGCCGAGCACGCAGGCCGACTCGCAGGGCGCCGGGCAGAGGCGGCCGGTGAACTCCGGGAAGTTGTTGGTCGCGTGCAGCCGCTCGATCGCGCCGACGAAGTCGTCCCGGTAGGCGAGGTCGTTCCACTCGGGGATGAGGTTCCCGAGCGGGCAGCCGTTGTGGCAGAACGGGATGCCGCAGTCCATGCAGCGGCCGGCCTGCTCGGTGATGATCGGCAGGAGGCTGCGCTCGACGTAGACCTCGTTCCAGTCCCGCAGGCGCACGTCGACGGGGCGCCGCTCGGCCAGCTGCTTGGGCGTGGTCAGGAAGCCCTTGGGGTCAGCCATTAGCCGCCTCCATCATCTTGCGAGTGGTCTCGGCCTCGGAGAGGCCGTCGCGCTCAGCGGCGTCCTTGGCGGCGAGCACTGCCTTGTAGTCGGTCGGCATGATCGTGGAGAAGCGGGAGACCCCGCTGCCCCAGTCGGCCAGGAGTTCGGCGGCGACGGTGGAGCCGGTCTCCTCGTAGTGCTGCTGCACGGTCTCGCGCAGCCAGTCGCGGTCGGCGGCGGAGGGGGCCTCGATGCCCACCAGGCCGTCGTTGACGTTCGCGGGGCGCAGGTCCAGGACGTAGGCGATGCCGCCGGACATGCCGGCCGCCAGGTTGCGCCCGGTCTCGCCGAGGATGACGACCCGGCCGCCGGTCATGTACTCCAGGCCGTGGTCGCCCACGCCCTCGACGACCAGGGTGGCGCCGGAGTTGCGGACGGCGAAGCGCTCGCCGGCCTTGCCGCGCAGGTGGATCCGGCCGGAGGTGGCGCCGTAGCCGATGGTGTTGCCGGCGATGACGTGGTTCTGCGCGTCGTTGCCGATGGCCGCGGCGTCGCGGGCCGGGCGGACGATCACGACGCCGCCGGAGAGGCCCTTGCCGACGTAGTCGTTGGCGTCGCCCTCCAGCCGCAGGGTCACGCCGCGCGGCACGAAGGCGCCGAAGGACTGCCCGGCGGAGCCGGTGAAGGTGACGTCGATGGTGCCCTCGGGCAGGCCCTCGCCGCGGTAGCGCTTGGTCACCTCGTGGCCGAGCATGGTGCCGACGGTGCGGTTGACGTTGCGGATCGGCAGCTGGATGCGGACGGTCTCGCCGCGCTCCAGGGCGTCCTCGGCGAGCGTGATCAGCTGGTTGTCCAGGGCCTTGTCGAGCGCGTGGTCCTGGGAGGTGGTGCGGTGGCGGGCCGCGCCCTCGGGCAGCTGCGGGACGTGGAAGAGCGGGGCCAGGTCGAGCCCGGCGGCCTTCCAGTGGTCGATGGCGGCGGCCGCGTCGATGTGCTCGGCGTGGCCGACGGCCTCCTCGACCGTGCGGAAGCCCAGCTCGGCGAGGATCTCCCGGACCTCCTCGGCGATGAACTCGAAGAAGTTGACCACGAACTCGGGCTTGCCGGAGAAGCGCTCGCGCAGCACCGGGTTCTGGGTGGCGACGCCGACCGGGCAGGTGTCCAGGTGGCAGACGCGCATCATGATGCAGCCGGAGACGACCAGCGGCGCGGTGGCGAAGCCGAACTCCTCGGCGCCGAGCAGCGCGGCGATGACGACGTCGCGGCCGGTCTTGAGCTGGCCGTCGGTCTGCACGACGATGCGGTCGCGCAGGCCGTTGAGCAGCAGGGTCTGCTGGGTCTCGGCGAGGCCGAGCTCCCAGGGGCCGCCCGCGTGCTTCAGCGAGGTCAGCGGGGAGGCGCCGGTGCCGCCGTCGTGCCCGGAGACCAGCACCACGTCGGCGTGCGCCTTGGAGACGCCCGCGGCGACCGTGCCGACGCCGACCTCGGAGACCAGCTTCACGTGGATGCGGGCGGCCGGGTTGGCGTTCTTGAGGTCGTGGATGAGCTGCGCCAGGTCCTCGATCGAGTAGATGTCGTGGTGCGGCGGCGGCGAGATCAGGCCGACACCCGGGGTGGAGTGCCGGGTCTTGGCGACCCACGGGTAGACCTTGTGGCCGGGCAGCTGGCCGCCCTCGCCGGGCTTGGCGCCCTGGGCCATCTTGATCTGGATGTCGTCGGCGTTGACCAGGTACTCGGAGGTGACGCCGAAGCGGCCGGAGGCGACCTGCTTGATGGCCGAGCGGCGCTGCGGGTCGTACAGGCGGTCCGGGTCCTCGCCGCCCTCGCCGGTGTTGGACTTGCCGCCGAGGCGGTTCATCGCGATGGCGAGGGTCTCGTGCGCCTCCAGGGAGATGGAGCCGTACGACATGGCGCCGGTGGAGAAGCGCTTGACGATCTCGGAGACGGGCTCGACCTCCTCGACCGGGATCGGGGTCCGGCCGAGGGCGTCCAGCTGGAACAGGCCGCGCAGCGTCATCAGGCGGGTGGACTGCTCGTTCACCCGGTCCGTGTACTGCTTGAAGATGTCGTACCGGCGGTTGCGGGTGGAGTGCTGGAGCCGGAAGACGGTGTCCGGGTCGAACAGGTGCGGCTCGCCCTCGCGGCGCCACTGGTACTCGCCGCCGATCTCCAGCGCGCGGTGCGCGGCCGGGATGCCGGAGGCCGGGTAGGCCTTGGCGTGGCGGGCGGCGGTCTCCTTGGCGATCTCCTCCAGGCCGATGCCGCCGAGCTTGGTGGTGGTGCCGGCGAAGTAGCCGTCGACCAGCTCCTGGGAGAGGCCGATGGCCTCGAAGACCTGGGCGCCGCGGTAGGAGGCGACGGTCGAGATGCCCATCTTGGACATGACCTTGAGCACGCCCTTGCCGAGCGCCTTGATCAGGTTCTTGATGGCCTTCTCGGCCTCGACGCCCTGGATGAAGACCTTCTGGGCGACGAGGTCCTCGACGGACTCCATGGCCAGGTACGGGTTGACGGCGCCGGCGCCGTAGCCGATCAGCAGCGCGACGTGGTGCACCTCGCGGACGTCGCCGGCCTCGACCAGCAGCGACACCTGGGTGCGCTGCTTGGTGCGGATGAGGTGGTGGTGGATCGCGGAGGTGAGCAGCAGCGAGGGGATCGGGGCGTGTTCGGCGTCGGAGTGCCGGTCGGAGAGCACGACGATCCGGGCGCCGTCGGCGATCGCGGCGTCGGCCTCGGCGGCGATCTCGGCCAGCCGGGCGGCCAGGCCCTGGCCGCCGGCGGCGACCTTGTAGAGGCCGGAGAGCGTGACGGCCTTGAGGCCGGGCTGGTCGCCGTCGTGGTTGATGTGGACGAGCTTGGCCAGCTCGTCGTTGTCGATCACCGGGAAGGTGATGCCGACCGAGCGGCAGGCGGCGGCCTCGGCGGCCAGCAGGTTGCCCTCGGGGCCGAGGTTGCTGAGCAGCGAGGTGACGAGCTCCTCGCGGATGGCGTCCAGCGGCGGGTTGGTGACCTGCGCGAAGAGCTGGACGAAGTAGTCGAACAGCAGGCGCGGCTTCTCGCTGAGCGCGGCGATCGGCGAGTCGGTGCCCATCGAGCCGAGCGCCTCGCCGCCGGTCTTGGCCATCGGCGCGAGGATGACCCGCAGCTCCTCCTCGGTGTAGCCGAAGGTCTGCTGGCGGCGGGTGACCGAGGCGTGGGTGTGGAAGATGTGCTCGCGCTCGGGCAGCTTGGCGAGCTGGATCTGCCCGGCGCCGACCCACTCCGCGTAGGGGTGCTCGGCGGCGAGGGAGGACTTGATCTCCTCGTCCCCGACGATGCGGCCCTCGGCGGTGTCGACGAGGAACATCCGGCCGGGCTGCAGGCGGCCCTTCTTGACGACCTTCTCCTGGTCGATGTCGAGCACGCCGACCTCGGAGGAGAGGACGACCAGGCCGTCCTCGGTGATCCAGTAGCGGGCCGGGCGCAGGCCGTTGCGGTCGAGCACGGCGCCGATCTGGTTGCCGTCGGTGAAGGTGACGCAGGCCGGGCCGTCCCAGGGCTCCATCAGGTTGGAGTGGTACTGGTAGAAGGCGCGGCGGGCCGGGTCCATGGTGGCGTGGTTCTCCCACGCCTCCGGGATCATCATCAGCACCGAGTGCGGCAGCGAGCGGCCGCCGAGGTGGAGCAGCTCCAGGACCTCGTCGAAGGAGGCGGAGTCGGAGTGGTCCGGGGTGCAGACCGGGAAGATCCGCTCCAGGCCGCGGCCGTTGCGGTTGGCGGGGATGAGGTCGGTGGCGAGCTGGGACTCGCGGGCGCTCATCCAGTTGCGGTTGCCCTTGACCGTGTTGATCTCGCCGTTGTGGGCGACGAACCGGTACGGGTGGGCGAGCGGCCAGCTCGGGAAGGTGTTGGTGGAGAAGCGCGAGTGCACCAGGCCGACGGCGGAGGCGTAGGAGCGGTCCGACAGGTCGGGGAAGAAGGGCTCCAGCTGGCCGGTGGTCAGCATGCCCTTGTAGACGACGGTGCGCGCGGACAGCGACGGGAAGTAGACCCCGACCTCGCGCTCGGAGCGCTTGCGGACGACGAAGGCGGTCCGGTCGAGCTCGATCCCGGCCAGGCCGTCCTTGGCGAGGAAGAGCTGCCGGAAGCGCGGCATGACGCTGCGGGCGGTGGCGCCGAGCAGGTCCGGGGTGACGGGGACGTCGCGCCAGCCGAGGACGGTCACGTCCTCCTCGGCCGCGATGGCCTCGATCCGGGCGACGGCGTCCGCGTCGGCGGCGTCCTCGTCGGGCAGGAAGGCGATGCCGACCGCGTAGGAGCCGGCGGCGGGGAGCTCGAAGTCGACCTTGCCGCGCAGGAAGGCGTCCGGGATCTGGGTGAGGATGCCGGCGCCGTCACCGGAGTCCGGCTCGGCGCCGGTGGCGCCGCGGTGCTCCAGGTTGCGCAGGACGGTCAGCGCCTGTTCGACGATGGTGTGGTCGGCGATGCCGGTCAGCGTGGCGACGAAACCGACGCCGCAGGCGTCGTGCTCGTTTCGCGGGTCGTACAGGCCCTGAGCGGTAGGTCGCGCATCCGGAACGAGCGCGTACGGCTGGCGGGCTGCGCCGGCCTGGGGCTCGTTGGCGGAGTGCATGGATGCAGGCAGCATCGGCTCTCCCGTCGTCGTCTTTCGGCTGTGTGGTGCAAGGAGGGACGACGTTGGCCCTGATGCGATTTCGTGCAAGTTACATGATGCCCAAGATCCCGGGAAGTGGAATATCTCGTCCACATGGCGGACTGATCCGCAGGTCAAGGGGGGAATGAGAGGACGCGCCACAATGCGCGTCCCCTCGATTGTGCCCGGCGGTCGGCCGCCTGAAACAGGGGCGAAACCCGATCGCCACACGGGACGATCAAGGACGCCTGTGAATCGATCCCGACGGCTAACCCACGGATGCGAATCCTCGGCCCCGAGGCCCGGATGGTGAGACTAGGCCAGGCGCCGCCCGGCGGCCGTGTGTGGAACGTCACCCACTGCCCGGCATAGTCATGCACTCCTCCGGGTCGTCACACACACCCCGGCCGCACAGGACCTAGCCGACGTGCCCGCCGATCAGCCACCCCAGCAGGTACGTCACCCCGGCCGCCGCCCCGCCCAGCACCAGCTGCCGCAGCCCGCTGAACCACCAGCTGCGCGCCGTCACCCGGGCCACCACCGCGCCGCACAGGAACAGCCCCACCACCGACAGCAGCAGCGCCGGCAGCAGCGAGGTCGCCCCCAGCAGGTACGGCAGCAGCGGCAGCAGCGCGCCCACCGCGAAGCAGACGAAGGACGACCCGGCGGCCACCCACGGTGACGGCAGGTCGTTCGGGTCGATGCCCAGCTCCTCCCGGGCGTGGATCTCCAGGGCCTGGTCCGGGTTGGCGGACAGCTGCCGGGCCACCTCGTGGGCGAGGTCCGGCTCCACCCCGCGGGAGATGTACAGCTGCGCCAGCTCGGCCAGCTCGCCGTGCGGGTTGCGGCTCAGCTCCAGCCGCTCGGCCTCGATCTCGGCCTGCACCAGCTCGGCCTGCGAAGCCACCGAGGTGTACTCCCCCGCCGCCATCGAGCAGGCGCCGGCCACCAGCCCGGCGAGCCCGGTCAGCACCACCGTGCCGCTGGACGCCGAGCCGCCGACCACGCCGGTCATCAGCGCGAAGTTGGAGACCAGGCCGTCCATCGCCCCGAACACGGCGGGCCGCAGCCAGCCTCCGTTCACGTCCCGGTGGTGCCCGGCAGCGGGTATGCGGGGGTGGTGCCCGGCCTCGGGCTCCAGGGTGGTCGCGCTCACGGCAGTTCCCCTCCGTTCGATTCGTCTGCCCCGACCGTAGACCGTCTGACCTGCGCATTTCCAGCAAAGTAAGGCTGTCCGAACAGCGCTTCGGGGGCGCCGCGGGGCGCCCGCCGGGGGGGGGGGGCCGGGGGGGGGGGCCGGGGGGGGGGGGGGGGGTGGGGGTTTTTTTGGGGGGGAGCGA